>JANXUW010000062.1 GCA_025351985.1 Pseudolysobacter sp. | reverse complement strand
CGCGATGCGGCCGTCCAGACCGTCTAGGATTCCCGCCACGAAAACCGCAATCGCGGCATCGGAAAAATGACCGCCGATCGCGGCGATGATCGCGTAAAAGCCCGCAAACATGGCGCCGGTGGTAAACAAATTCGGCAGCAGATAAATGCCACGGTGCGGCTTGTTGACGGGTAAGGGCGGATTGCTCATTGTGCTTATCGTGCTTGAATTCCCGTGCCGAGTGTACCGCAAGCCGTCGCAGCGAGAACGACGTGAGCGACGCCCGCGTACCGGCGCAGATCAAGGAAAGCCACGCATGGCGAGGGCCTGCCCTCGCCATTCTCGCTGCGCTCGGTATAGACTGCGCGGCATGGCATCGACGCCACGGCAGGCACAATGCCGATAGCGACGGGTGCTGCGAACAGGGGCGCAGCGAGCTTGATTGTTGAACGGTCACGGGAAAACCCCGTGCAAAATCAGGAGCAGCACAATGATTCGCACACTCGCACTCGTGACACTACTCGCAAGCTCGACGCTGGTATTGGCCGCGGCGCAAAATTCGGTATACAAGTGGAAAGATGCCGGCGGCGCCGTGCATTATTCCGACGCGCCGCCGCCGCAGGGCACCAGCTTCACCAAGGTCAAGGCCGGTATTACCAGCGCGGGCGCGAGCGCGACGCCGGTTGAAGGTGCCAACGACCCCACCAGCACCAGTGCCGCAGACAAGGACAAGGACAAGCCAGTCGATGCCGATCCCAGCACGGCCAAATCGACGCAGGCGCAAGCCAATGCAAAACTTTGCGAGCAGGCCCGCGCCAACGTCAAGCTACTGCAGGGCAGCGGCCCGCTGATGATCTCACGTGACGGCAAACAGGAAGCGTTGCCCGATACCGGGCGGGCCGGTGAGCTGAAGCGCGCCCAAGCAGCCGCAACCCTGTATTGCAGCTAAAACTCGCGGCAAAAATATTTGCTGTCCGGTCACCAGTCAGTCCGCAGCGCGGAATACTCTGAACCGAATATCGAGTCGCGCTTCGCGGCTCGAATCAGCTCTGCCTGCGCAACTTTGATGCGTATATGGCGCAATGGCTACAATGGCGTTCTTGTCCATTGAATTGTCCGAATCATGCGCCTGTCTCAATTCCATCTCGCTACCGTCAAGGAAATTCCCGCCGACGCCGACATCGAAAGCCAACGGCTGATGTTGCGCTCGGGCATGCTGCGCAAACTCGCCGCCGGCATCTACACCTGGACGCCGCTTGGCCTGCGCGTTCTGCGCAAGGTCGAAACCGTGGTGCGCGAGGAAATGAATCGCGCCGGCGCGCTGGAGCTGCTGATGCCGTCGATCCAGCCGCGCGAGCTTTGGGAAGAAACCGGACGTTGGGAAAAATTTGGCGGCCAGCTGCTGAAGATCAAGGATCGCGCCGAGCGCGAATTCTGCTACGGCCCGACGCACGAAGAAGTCATCACCGATTTCGCGCGCGCCGAGCTGCGTTCGTACAAACAATTGCCGATCAATTTTTATCAGATCCAGACCAAGTTCCGCGACGAAATTCGTCCGCGTTTCGGCATCATGCGCGCGCGCGAATTCCTCATGAAAGATGCGTATTCATTTCACCTCACGCCGGAATGCATGGCGCAAACCTATCAGGTAATGTTCGACGCCTACACGCGCATCTTTACGCGGCTCGGTTTGCAATTCCGCGCGGTGCAGGCGGATTCGGGCGCGATCGGCGGCAATTCCTCGCACGAATTCCAGGTGCTGGCCGAATCAGGCGAAGACGCGATCGCGTTTTCCGATACGTCGGATTTTGCGGCGAATATCGAACTCGCCGAAGCCGTCGCGCCGGCAACAACCGCACCTGCGGCGAATGCGGCGCTGACCCTGATCGATACCCCGACGCAAAAAACGATCGAAGAAATTTCCGGATTTCTCACGGTCGATCCGAAGCAGTGCCTGAAGACGCTGATCGTGCAAGGCCGCGACGGTCTGGTCGCGCTGTGCCTGCGCGGCGATCACGAAATCAA
>JANXUW010000282.1 GCA_025351985.1 Pseudolysobacter sp. | reverse complement strand
CGTTCCTCGTCATTCTTTCGACCTGGCTGGCGCAATCGAAAAAACGCGACGGCGCGGCGCAGGCCGATCGCACCATTTTTGCGATCACGGCGGTATTCGCCGCTTCCTGGCTGATCGAGCGCGCCGCTGCCACGACCTGTGCCACTTCATGCACGGTCGAGCCGACATAGACACCGAACCCCGTGCCGCCCGCAGGCAACAGATACCAGGCCAGATTGAGCTGGTACAACGCCGGGTAAAGGAAGATCGCGAGCGTGCCGAATACGACCACGGTCGATACCGCAACCGCGACCTGATCGGCGCGACCGCGCACCACCGGCTCGGCTGCCATCACCGCGGCGGCACCGCAAATCGAACTGCCGGCGCCGATCAGCATCGCCGTGGTGCGATCGAGCTTGAACACCTTCACGCCGAGCAGCCAGGCGAGGCCGAACGTGCTGCTCAGGACCAAGGCATCGATCGCGACGCCGCCGATGCCGACATGCGCGATGTCCTGGAACGTAAGGCGGAAACCGTACAGGATGATGCCGAGGCGCAGCAGGCGTTGTTTCGAAAACGTCACGCCGGCAGCGGCGTTGTCCGCGATCGCCGGATAAAACGTATTGCCGATTAGCATGCCGAGCACGATCGCCAGCGTCAGTGCGCTGATGCCATGTGTCTGCAGCAAGTCGAGCTTGCCGAGCACGATCGCCGCGGTCGCCAGCACCGCGCTCAACGCCAGTCCGGAGAAAAGATTCAGGCCGCCGCGCGCTGCAGGTATTGCGGCGCCGGGGTGGGTCGATGTGTGGTTCACGTCGCATGCCTTCGACAAGGATATCTGGTGAGGGCAATATAGGAGTTCTCAATCTACAAAAAAAACGAATTATTCAGGTATTATCAAGCGATGAAACAGGTTAATAAATGCGCCTGACGCTGCGCCAGTTGCAGATCTTCGTGACGATCGCCGAGTGCGGCAGCACGACGGCGGCGGCGGATCGTGTGGCCTTGTCGCAGTCGGCGACCAGCGCGGCGTTGAACGAGTTGGAGAACATCCTGCAGACGCGCCTGTTCGATCGTGTCGGCAAGCGTCTTGTCATCAACGAAGTCGGGCGGCAATTGCTGCCGCAGGCGAAGGCCACGCTGGACGGCGCGAACGAGATCGAGCTGCAATTCGGTGCTTCGGGTTTCGCCAGCGCGTTGCGCATCGGCGCAAGCACGACCATCGGCAATTACCTGCTGCCGCGTTTGATCGCGCACTATCGGCGGCGCGACGGCAACACTCATCCAAGCGTCGAGATCGCCAATACACGACAGATTGCCGCGGCGGTCGCGGACTTCAAGCTCGACCTCGGACTCGTCGAAGGCCCGATCCACGCGCCGGAACTGCTGGCGCAGCCGTGGATGACCGACGAAATGGTGATCGTCGCCGCGCCGCGTCACGCGCTCGGCAGCGCGTTCGCCGGACGCAAGGTTCCGCTGGCGTTGCTGCGGCAGGCCGAGTGGCTGCTGCGCGAACCCGGATCGGGCACGCGCGAGGCGGTCGAGCAGGCCCTGTTGCCGCATCTGCATGCGATGACGAGCGGCATCGACTTCGGTGATTCGGAGGCGATCAAGCGCGCCGTCGCCGAAGGACTCGGGCTCAGTTGTCTTTCGCTCTCGGTGGTCGAGGATTTGCTCAAGACGAAAAAACTTGTCGTGCTGGCAAGCAGCATCCCGCCGATTCGCCGGCACTTTTACCTGATTCGTCACCGGAAAAAAATTCCGTCGAAGGGCATGGCGCGTTTCCTCGAATTTTGTCTTGCGCACGCGAGCGCGGCAGCAAAATGAGCGGAGTGCGGCGGCCAGCGCGGCATGCGCGCGGTCACTGCAAAAGCAGCAACGTTAACCCTGCGTTTGCGTGAATACGGCAGTGCATTGATCGATCGTGTCGCCGGGCATACAGTCACACGCATGAAAGCATTATATTTCGATCACTTCGGCGCGCCGGATGTATTGCAGTACCGCGATCTGCCCGATCCGGTGCCTGGCGCACATCAGGCGCTCGTGCAAACCGCCGCCATCGGCTTGAACTTCGCCGATGTCTACCGGCGCAAGGGCACCTACCATCTGCAGGGCAAGCCGCCGTTCATCGCCGGCTACGAGGCTGCGGGCATTGTGCTGAGCGCGCCGGCCGACAGCGGTTTTCGCGCAGGCCAGCGTATCGGTTTTGCCGACATGCCGTTCGCCAATGCCGAGCGTGTGGTCGTCGATATCGACAAACTCATCGCCTTGCCCGATGACATTTCGTTCGAGACGGCAGCGGCGGTTTTGCTGCAGGGCCTG
>JANXUW010000035.1 GCA_025351985.1 Pseudolysobacter sp. | reverse complement strand
AATAACCGGATAACGCCGCTCACCGCGAGCGCAGTTTACATCCGGCCCATACAGGAGCGTTGCAGCGTTCGGCGCCAGCGCAATGCAGCGAAGGCCGGGCGCGCGATTCAATCGACATTGCGCACCAGATGCGGGCCGGTTTCGTCGAGCGCTGACAGTGCCAGCAAAGTTTCCGGCCCGATGATGCCATCGGCGCTGATGCTGTAGGCCTGCTGCAATTTGCGAATGCGTTCTTCCAGCGCGGCATCGAAATAGGCCGGGCCGATATCGGCTTGTTTGCCGCCGTCGAGCCGGCTCAGTTGATCCTTCACCCAAGCGATGGCCGGGCCGGTGTCGCCTTTTTTCAGCGCCAGCGGCACGTTCGAGGGCAGGCGCCAGATCGCGATGAATTCGCCGGGCCAAAATTGCGCGAGGGTTTGTTTGTCGAGATCGAAATGGCTGCCGGCAAAATCCAGCCGCACGCGTTGTTTGCTCGTGCCGCTGAGCAGCGCGGTGGCGTGTGCGCCGTCATTTTCCAGCAGCAATAGCAGCGGGCGATCGAAGCGCGCGAGTTGTTCGATCGTGCCATGGCCATGCAGGCAATCGATGCCGGGCGCGATCGTCGCCGGACAGCGCGTTGCGTCTTTCACCGACGCGATTTCGGCCGAAGTGATCTGCCAGCGCGACAGCAATTGCATCCACGCGTTGATATCGGCCTCGGGCGTTTGCTTGAGCGCTCGACTGAACGCGTTGAGACGCTCGGCATCGTCATTGACCGGATCGCTGCTCGCCGTGGCCGTCGGTGGCGCAGTGACGATCGGCGCCGGATGCAGTTGCTCGCGCGCGATCAGACCGATACCGAGCGCGAGCAGCAAGGTGGCGCCGCCCGCCAGCCAGCGCCATTGTCGACGCAGGAAATTGCGCGGCGTGCCGGGCAGGGTTTCCTTGGCGGCGCGATTGACGAGGCGTTCGCCGATCGACTCTTGCTCGTGCGCAAATCCGGCCATCAGCGCACGATCGGCGATGATGTTGATGAGCCGCGGAATGCCATGCGAATGGCGATACAACGCGCGCAATCCGAGCCGTGAAAACGGGTTGCGCACGCCGCTGCCGACAGCGATGCGATGGCGCACATACGACTCGCTTTCGACCGCGTTCAACGGCGTGAGGTGATAACGTGCGGTGATGCGCTGCGCGAGCTGACGCAGCTCGGGTTGCGCCAGCACGACGCGCAACTCGGGTTGGCCGAGCAGCACGATCTGCAGCAGTTTCTGCGTCGGCGTTTCCAGATTCGTCAGCAGGCGCACCTGCTCCAGCGCATCGTTCGACAGGTTCTGCGCCTCGTCGATGATCACGACCACACGCAGGCCTTCGGAAAACGCCTGCAGCAGATAACGATTCAGCGCGTCGACCAGTTCCTTGAGGCTGCGCCGTGCATGGCTCACATCGAGATGCAGATCTTCGCAGATCGCCTCGACCAGCTCGACCGGCGACAGCCGCGGATTCAATATCAGCGCCACGCGCACCTGGTCCGGCAAACTCTCCAGCACCAGGCGCGACAACGTGGTCTTGCCGGTGCCGACCTCGCCCGTGAGCTGTACGAACCCGCTGCTACCGCCCTGGCCGATGCCGTACAAAAGATGCGCCAGCCCGTCGCGGTGGCGATCGCTCAAAAAAACGAATCGCGGATCCGGCGTGATCGAAAAAGGCGCTTCCTTGAGGCCGTAGTAGGCGAGATACATGGGGTTAGTGTAGTCATCCTTGCGGGGGTTTGTGCAAACGAGCGGTGCTTATCTCGCACATGCTGGAATCGAGCAAAGAATGGACGCTTTTTTGCGCGCGAAGTTTCGTCTTGTGCCTAACGCGTGGCGCGTCGACGGGAAATCGTTGCGATCCATCGCAGTCAGTCGGTCATCTAACGCATGGATTACATCTCGCTACGGCATACAACCTGCGCCAAGGGACTTTATGACGTCATGCTCGACCTCGAACGTGAGTCTGCAAGCCAGCTTTGACCCAAAATAAGCAGAAAACTTGTCACCTTCGGATCGCTCCGAGATATGAATTGTGCTGTAAACAGCTTCGGCTTGCGAAAAACGCATGCCGGGGCAAATTCCAGATGGGGTGCAATATTTCGCAGAGCTGCTAAGCACAAAGATAACCCCATCACCTCCTTCGCCGAGTATCACGGTCAAGCCTGGATAGGTAATTTTTGAGAATTTGAAATTTTTTGGGTCGTCACTGCTGTCAGGCTTGCCGAGGCGCTGAAGAACTGATTTCGTGCTATCAGCGTGGTGAATGCCGCCCAATGCAAGCTCTGTTTCCCAAATGGTGGACATGCTTTTCGCGAAGCAAGCGCCACATACAGTTAAATACATCATCACCCAAAGAAATTTTTTCATGAGATCCAACTCAGGTTATGCGCCCAGCGTCAACAAACTCGCGTTGCCGCCCGCCGCCGTGGTGTTCACCGTGAGCGTGCGCTCGGTGGTGAAACGCAGCAAGTAATGCGGGCCGCCGGCTTTCGGGCCGGTGCCGGACAAACCTTCACCTCCGAACGGCTGCACGCCGACCACCGCGCCGATCTGGTTGCGGTTGACGTAGCAGTTGCCGACTTTCACGCGGCGCGAAATCTGCTCGATGGTCGAATCGATGCGGCTGTGGATCCCGAGTGTGAGGCCATAACCGCTGGCGTTGATCTGGTCGATCACGCTATCGAGATCGCGCGCCTTGAAACGCAGCACGTGCAGGATCGGGCCGAATACTTCGCGCGTGAGCGTTGATAGCGAGCTGATCTCGTAGGCGCGTGGCGCGAAGAACGTACCGTTGCTCGTCGCATCGTTAAGCGCGAGCGTCTTGATCGAACGCGCTTCGCGATCCATGCGCTCGGCGTGCGCGGTC
>JANXUW010000020.1 GCA_025351985.1 Pseudolysobacter sp. | reverse complement strand
GATAACGCTCCAGCACGCGCGCCAGCAATTGATGTGCAAGCACCAGCTTCGACGCACGCGGCAAGCATTCGCTGCCTTCGCGCCAGATTATATTGAGCTGATTGTCTTCGGCTTCGAAACCGCAACCGTTGCCGACGCAATTTGCCGCGATCATGTCGAGATTCTTGCGCAGAAGTTTGGCGCGCGCGTATTCCTCGACCGACTCGGTTTCGGCGGCGAATCCGACCAGAAACGGATGCTCCGGCAGCGCCGCGACCTCGGCCAGAATGTCCGGATTTTCGGTCAGCGCGAGCGCCAGACCTTGCCCGGTTTTCTTGAGCTTGTGTGGCGCGATACTTTGCGGGCGGTAATCGCCAACCGCCGCGGCGGAAATGAAAATCTCGTTGACGGTAGCATGCTGCAGCACGGCGCTGCGCATTTGTTCCGCGCTGCGCACATCCACGCGCATCACCCCGAGCGGCGTATCGAGCGCCACCGGCCCGGCGATCAAGGTCACTTCCGCACCTTGTTCGGCCGCGGCGCGCGCCACCGCAAATCCCATGCGGCCGGAACTGCGATTGCCGACAAAACGTACCGGATCGATATCTTCGTAAGTCGGCCCGGCGCTTACCAGCACGCGTTTGCCGGCGAGCGGACGCGGCCCGCGCAAGGCGATCAAACCGGCGACGATGTCATCGGGTTCGAGCAGGCGTCCGGTGCCGATATCGCCGCAGGCCTGATCGCCGGAATCGGGACCGAGAAAATGTACACCGCGCTGGCGCAAGGTGATGATGTTCGCCTGTGTTGCGGCGTGTGCCCACATCTGCTGATTCATCGACGGCGCCACCGCCAGCGGTGCCGCACTCGCCAGGCACAACGTGGTCAGCAAATCATCGGCCAGACCGTGCGCAAGTCGCGCGAGAATATTCGCAGTCGCCGGCGCGATCAGGATGTGTTCGGCCCAGCGCGCGAGTTCAATGTGTCCCATCGCGGACCCGGCCGCTGTTCCCGACCCGGCTCTACCTCCTCCATCCCTGGAGTCGTCTGCCGCCTCATCCCACAAACCACTGCGTACCGGTTGTCCGCACAATGCCTGGAAGGTGAGCGGCGTGACAAAATGTGCGGCGCCGGCCGTCAGCACCACGCGCACTTCGGCGCCGGCATCGCCGAGACGCCGCACGAGTTCGGCGGCCTTGTATGCCGCGATGCCGCCGGAGACGCCCAGCAGCACGCGCACTTTGGAAAGATCAGGTGTGCTCATGTACGAAAATGCTCACAAAACAACGCGCCGATAGCTTACCGGAATTCGTGCCACGCGCCGCTGTCGCCGGCAATGGCCGGCGTTTATGCTGAAACACCCGCAAAGGCCTCGGTATGACAGCGCGACACCACACGCAAATTGACCGGTCCGCTATTCCGCCTGAATTTGGTTGTCGAAATCATTCCGGCGAAATTCGCGCATGAGCATTCGCGATTGGCCGGTCGGCGAACGCCCGCGCGAAAAATTGCTGGAGCGCGGCGCCGCAGCGTTATCCGATGCGGAGTTACTCGCATTGTTTCTCGGCAGCGGCCGGCGTGGCCAGAGCGCCGTCGATCTCGGTCGCGAATTGCTGCAACGCTGCGGCAGTTTGCGCACGCTGCTGGAGCTCGATATCGCGCAGTTGCTCGAAGCCTCCGGCCTCGGCCCGGCCAAGGCCTGCAAGCTGCTGGCGGCGCTCGAACTGGCGCGCCGTTATCTCGGCGAGGAGCTCAAACGCGATGCCGCGTTGACCCATCCCGGCGCGTGCGCCGACTATCTCAAGGCGCGGCTCGGCGGCTATTCGTACGAAGTATTTGCGTGCGTTTTCCTCGATCAGCGCCAGCGCGTGATCGCGTGCGAGGAGTTGTTCCGCGGCACCATCGATGGCGCCAGCGTGCATCCGCGCGAAGTGGTGCGACGTTGCCTGGCACTGAATGCCGCAGCGGTTATTTTCGCGCACAATCATCCGTCCGGCGTGGCCGAACCGAGCCAGGCCGACCGCGATATCACACGGCATTTGCGCGACGCGCTGGCCTTGATCGATGTGCGTGTGCTCGATCATTTCATCGTCGGTCGCGGCGTGCCGACCTCGCTCGCCCAACGCGGCTGGATTTGAGCAGGGCTTTTTGCCAACTACGTCGCAATGGCACTTTTAGCGATAGGTTTTTTTGCGCGCTTCGAGCACAATCCGTGCACTCCAAACGGATGTCTGTGTGCGATGCCCAAGACGGCGATGCTGCTGCAGTTTCCTCGAAAATTTCCGCCCGACGAAATCGAGCAACACGTCGCGGATGCGGCGACGGCGCGCGCGCTCGTCAGCGCGCGACGCCCGGATTTGCTGGCGCTGCTGCAACGGCGGCGCGAACGCGTCAGCGCGGTGCCGCAATGGCAGCTGCATCATGCGGCCGATGTCGAGCGCGGCGAAAATACCCTGCTGATCGCGTTCTGCCGACTCGCGCTGCGGCATGGTTCGTGGGGTACGGATTTTCACGCCTACCACAACGAAGAACATATCCTGGAAATTCTCGGTACGCGCATCGATTGTCTGCTCGATCACATCGGCGTGAACGGGCTGCAACTGCGCGACTGGTATCTGCTGTCGCTGTTTGCCGCCGGCCACGATCTGCGCCAGCGCGAGAAGCCGCAATTTGTCGCCGGCGTCGGCAGCAACGAGCAGGCCAGCATCGAGGAAACGTTTCGCATCCTGCAGATTTGCGGCTTCGGTGACAGCACCTCGCTCGCGCTGTACAAATCGATGGCGCTGATGATCGCCGGCAGCACGTTCGATGCGCGCCCGGCGCCGAACGATCTCGAATACAACAGCGCCGAACTCGCACAAAGCGGCGGCGTGCTGGCGCAGCGGCTGGATCGCAAGCTCGACGATCATCTGCCGGACTGGCGCAGCGATGAAGATCTGCGACACGCGCTACCGCTGGCGTTGCTGGCCGCCGACCTGGATACCGCGAATGTCGCCGCGCCATTTCCGGTATTTGCCGCGAGTGCGGAACGTCTGTGTCGCGAGCGCGAGATGCGCAGTCATCGCAGCCTGCAGGATGAAACTTCGGCCGCACCGGTGCTGGCGTTTCTGACCGATGGCCAGGAGCGTTATTTTTTCGACCTGCATCGTTTTCATTCGGATATCGGACGCGCCACGTTCGAGGCGGCGAAGCAGGAAAACGCCGCGCGGCTGCAGGCGCAAACGATGGCCTTGCGCGCGCGCGTCGCGATGCACGGCATGCCAAAAACCGGCGACGGTGTGATCGCGATTTATCGCGAGGTCGTCGCCGGCATCGCCTGACATGACGCACGCCGCCGATAGCCTTTTGAGTCAAGGGGCAAACTCCTCGCTCAGCAAGGAGTGACGCTGTGGAAGTAACACCACGCAGCCGCAGCTGCAGTGATCGGGCTCTGTTGCAGAACCCCGAAACAAAACGGCGCTTCCCTGCACCCGACACCAAGCGCATCCCGCATGGCATCTTTTCCTTTCGCGGAGCGCTGGCGCTACGCCGAGGCTGCTCGATGGGCGCAGCTTAGGGCGAAAACATTGCATCGCGATGACAACAAAAACGCTCACAAACCGCACCGCGCCGCGCCACAGGCGTAAATTCCCTTTCTGCGCCAGCGCCGCGCCGACTACAATAGTCCGCTTTGTTTCTGGAACTGCCATGAAAGACCACATCCGCGATCTCGTTGCCCACGCGCTCGATGCGCTCAAGACCCAAGGCATGCTGCCGGCCGATGTCGCGCCCGCCTTTGTCATCGAGCGCACGCGCAGCCGCGAGCATGGCGATTACGCGTGCAATGTCGCGCTGTTGCTGGCCAAGGCGGCCGCACGCAAGCCGCGCGAAATCGCCGAGGCACTCGTGCAGGTTTTGCCGCCATCGACCGATATCGCTAAGATCGAAATTGCCGGACCGGGTTTCATCAATTTTTTCCTCAGCGCGGCGGCGTACCAGAACGAAGTCCGCACGATCCTCGGCGCTGGCGCAACTTACGGTCGCAGCAACATCGGCGCCGGTCGCAAGCTGCAGATCGAATTCGTCTCGGCCAATCCGACCGGGCCGCTGCATGTCGGTCATGGCCGCGGTGCGGCGGTCGGCGATTGTCTTGCGCGCCTGCTCGGCGCGATCGGCTGGGATGTCAGCCGCGAGTATTATTACAACGATGCCGGCGCGCAGATCAACAATCTCGCGCTGTCGGTACAGGCGCGTGCGCGCGGCATCGAACCCGAACAAACCGGTTGGCCCGAAGACGGCTACCGCGGTCATTACATCAGCGAAGTCGCGCGCGCGTTTCTCGCGGGTGAGTCCGTCGATGCCGATGGCCAGCATATTGTCGCGAGCGGTGTTGTCGACGATCTCGATGCGATCCGCCGTTTCGCGGTCGCGAGTTTGCGCCGCGAACAGGTGCTCGATCTGCAGGCGTTCGGCGTCGAGTTCGATGTGTATTACCTCGAAAGCTCGCTGTATAGCGAAGGCCGCGTCGAAAAAACCGTGCAGCAATTAATCGCGAGCGGGCATACTTACGAAGCGGATGGCGCAATGTATTTGCGCACGACCGAGTTCGGTGACGACAAGGATCGCGTCATGCGCAAGTCGGATGGCGGCTACACGTATTTTGTGCCGGATGTCGCCTATCACGTGACCAAATGGCAGCGCGGTTTCGGTCGCGCGATCAACGAGCAGGGCGCCGATCATCACAGCACGATTACCCGCGTACGCGCCGGTCTGCAAGCGCTGAACATGCAGATTCCGAAAGGCTGGCCGGATTACGTGCTGCATCAGATGGTGACGGTGATGCGCGGCGGCGAGGAAGTAAAACTATCGAAGCGCGCTGGCAGTTATGTCACCTTGCGCGATTTGATCGATGAAGTCGGCTGCGATGCGACGCGGTATTTCCTGGTCGCACGCAAGGTCGATTCGCAGCTGATATTCGACATCGATCTGGCGCGTTCGCAGTCGAACGACAATCCCGTTTATTACATCCAGTATGCGCATGCGCGCGTCTGCAGTTTGCAGCGCCAACTGGGCGAGCGCGGACTCGGCTGGAATCGCGACAACGGCCTCGCCCAACTCGCGCTGCTCACGAGCAATTTCGAACAGCTGCTGATGGTTGAGCTGTCGCGTTATCCGGAAATGCTCGACGCCGCGGCGCAAAATCTCGAACCGCATATGCTCGCGCAATATCTGCGTGATCTCGCCACAGCCTTCCACGCGTATTACAACGGCGAAGCGATTCTTGTGGCCGATGATAATCTGCGCGATGCGCGTTTGAACCTGTGCGCGGCGACACAGCAGGTGCTGCACAACGGACTGGATTTACTGGGCGTTTGTGCCCCGGAGAAAATGTAATGGCAGCAGCAAAACGCGGCAAGCAGGCGACGCGCGGCAACACGCAGAAGTCTTTGCCGGCCTGGGTACTGATCGGCATCGGTGTGCTGATGGGGCTGGCATTGTCGGTGCTGGTTCTGTTCAAGGACTGGATGCCGTCGCTGCGCAAGCACAACCAGCCGCAACCGAATGCGGACGCCACTGCGCCGCGCGAAAGCGATCCTGGTGTCGCCGATGAAAACGGCAAACCGAAGGACAAAATACCGCCCGCCGCGCCACGCAAGACCTACGATTTCTACAGCGTGCTGCCGGAAATGGAAGTCGTGATTCCGGATGCCGAGCTCACCGCGAAAGCGCGCGCCGAAGCCGCCAAGCAACAGGCCGCCGCCGCGCAGGCGCAGAGCCAAACCGCAACCGGCCAAACCGCCAATCCGGCGACCGCAACAGCGGGCACCACGCCGGCTGCCACCGACACCGGTGCGCATTATGTGCTGCAGGCAGGCTCGTTCCCGGACTCCAAAGAGGCCGATACGGTGAAAGCCAAACTCGCGCTGCTCGGCATCACCGCCAAAGTGCAGACCGTCACGGTCAACGGCAAGACCTGGAACCGCGTCCGAGTAGGGCCGTATCCGAGCGCCAGCGCATTGGAAGTCGCGAAGAAAACCTTGAGCGACAACGGCATCAGCGCGATCGCGATGAAAGAGGTTGCGGGGCAATAGGCCGATATCACTCAACCGTTGTGCGATTATTTATGCGACTTTGCGCAGCGTTAGGGAACCTCTGATTAACCGTAGCGAGCGAAGAGAATTTGCGCGTCGCCGGAGCGCGGGAACCGGAGTTTACTACTCGTAAATGAGGGTGACTCGCCGCATCCGCGACTCGCCCTGCGGGCCATTCGCTGCGCGAATGTTCGCTTCAGCATCCTGCCTTCGCAGTCCGAGCACCGCCGGCGCGCAAATTATCGAGCGCAGTAGGTTAATCAGGGGTTCCCTGGATTTGGCGAATGAGGTGAGTCTGGTGAGACGAAACCCAACAAACGCCAGAATGATTCCGAGGACGGCGCTTCGTTACCCGCCGGAAAAAGCTCAGTATCTTGCAACCGTAAGTACGATCACAATCCGCGATCTCCATTGTGGGGGTCCCCGATCTCCCAGCTTCATCGGATAGGGCGGCTGCGCCGCTCATCGGCCCTTGCGTGATTGCAAGCTGTCAAAAAATGCCTGGCTATGTAAACCACGCTCAGCATCCATCGACCGACACCCACACTCGCGCGCAATTCAGGCAACATAGGGCGAACCGCTCACCGCACATGCGGAGACGACCCAGCCGCGCCCAATGGAGAGAACTCATGAGTAAACGCCACATCATCCTGCTGCGTCACGCCGAGGCCGTCGGCACGGG
>JANXUW010000763.1 GCA_025351985.1 Pseudolysobacter sp. | reverse complement strand
GGCTCGGCGGCGAATCTCGGCAAGAGCAACAAATACACCTATCAGATGGACCCGGCCAACAGCAACGAGGCGTTGCGCGAAGTCGAACTCGATCTTGCCGAAGGTGCCGACATGGTGATGGTCAAACCGGGCCTGCCATAGCTGGATATCGTGCGCCGCGTGAAAGATAAGTTCGGCGCGCCGACATTCGTTTATCAGGTCAGCGGCGAATACGCGATGCTCAAGGCCGCCGGCCAGAACGGCTGGATCGACGAGCGCGCATGCGTGCTCGAAGCGCTCACGAGCATCAAACGCGCGGGCGCCGACGCGGTGCTGACCTACTTCGCTATCGATGCTTCGCGCTGGCTGCGCGAAGCGAAATAACTGCTTTCCGGCCGCATCGCCGCACGCATCACCAAGGACATCCACATGACTTCGCAATACGCCGTTTTCGGCCATCCGATCGCGCACTCGCTGTCGCCGCGCATCCACGCCGCCTTCGCGCGCGCCAATGATATCGATCTCGACTATCGCGCGATCGACGCCGCGCCGGAGCACTTCAAGGATCAACTCGCATCCTTCCATCGCGATGGCGGCGCGGGTGCGAATATCACCTTGCCGCTGAAGGTGCAGGCCTACGGTTATTGCGGCGAACTCAGCGCCGCGGCACAACGCGCCGGTACCGTGAACACCTTGCGTCGCACGGCTAATGGCTGGAGCGGACACAACACCGACGGCGCGGGTTTGATCCGCGATCTGACTGAGCGTCATTCGCTTGATCTGCGTGATCGCCGCACCTTGCTGCTCGGCGCTGGCGGCGCGGCGCGCGGCGTGTTGTGGCCGTTGCTGGATGCGGGTGTCGCCGAGCTCATGATCTGCAATCGTACCGCGGACAGCGCCGACAAACTGGCCGACAGCGTCGGCGATCCGGCGCGCGTGCACACCCGCTATTGGGACGATCTCGCACAACAAGGCAGTTTCGATCTCATCGTCAACGCCACGTCCGCCGGTCACGGCGATAGCGGATTCGCGCTGCCGTTTTCGCTGATCGGCGCACGCGCGACTTGCTACGACTTGTCCTACGGCAACGCCGCACGCCGTTTCATCGCGTGGGCGCGAGCGGCCAGCGCGGCGCAAGCGCTGGACGGCCTCGGCATGCTGGTCGAACAAGCCGCCGAATCGTTCGAGTTCTGGCATGGCGTGCATCCCGAAACCGGTGCGATCTACGCCGAGTTGCGCGCGAGTTTTCTTAGCGACGCGGCCGATTGATGCCCGGCGAAATCCTCGCCTGCCGCATCGGCTGCGGCGCGTGCTGCATCGCGCCGTCGATCAGTTCAGCCATCCCGGGCATGCCGCACGGCAAGCCCGCTGGCGTTCGCTGCGTCCAGTTGAGCGCGGAAAATCACTGTTTGATTTTTGGTCGGCCGGAGCGGCCTGCGGTTTGCGCTAGCCTGCGCCCGGAGTTGGCGATGTGTGGAGAATCGTCAGAGCAAGCGATACGGAATATAACGGTAATGGAGCGGCACACTTCTCCTGGATAGCGTGAGGGCCAAAATATCCATCTCAACGCTGTATTCGAGCACTAACAACCGAGACCACCAGCAATGAAACTAACGGATTTTATGGTGGCATCTTCGACAGTTGCTTCTATTTGAATCAACTGGGCGGCACAGAGCTTCGTCCGTGTGGCGATTTCACAAACAAAACCACCCAAGTCTTTCGACCAACACTTACCGTCAAAGGCGGTGGTGAAACGTTGAAGCTCCACAACGGCAGTACCCGGCGGAAATCTTGCCGAAACCGCGGTCGAGAATGCCCTGTCATTTTCAAACCCATTATCGCGATAGAGCATTCGCTACGCGATATCTTTACGCTGATCAAACGTGCATCCGCACAATAAAAATGCCGCGACTGTCACTCCAAGGTAGCCGAGTCTATAAATCATGCGGAGTAAGGCCAGTATATTTTGCGACACGAGCCAGCATGCGCGGACCAATCTCTTCGCCATCATGAAATGCGAACACGTTATCGGGGGCGCCGCTACGCGACAGCGTCCGATGTGAGCCTGATTGTCGTTTGATTTGCCAGCCGATGCGCTGAAGCGCTTGAAGTAGCGCCCGAGCGCGAATCGAAGGCCAATGACTCACGCCGCGGCAGGCAAAACAAAACTGATGGGAATGGGTGCCGCTTCACCGTGTTCGATGCGCTCGGCCATTACTCGCAGAGCCAATACTTCAGCGCGTGCCATCGCTTCCAAGGCAGTTGCGCCATATGCCAACACGCCGGAAAGCTCGGGCACTTCGGCAAGCCAGCGTCCATCCTCTTCGCGTTCAATTTCCAGAGTCAGTTGCATAGTTTTCACACCAGCGGCAAGTCCATAGGTTACATCAAGTCCATCATGCAGGTCTTACGTCTGAAATTGTGCGCGCCTTTGAGTTACCGATTCACCGCGCCCATCATCGATGCCGGATGACGCTCACCTGCGGCCACGCCGATCGGCAGGATCGCTTCGATCTGCTTGAGTTCTTCAGCACTCAATTGCACGCTCGGCGCGCCGAGATTTTCATCGAGATAACTGCGCCGTTTGGTGCCGGGAATCGGCACGATGTGTTCGCTTTGCGCGAGCACCCAGGCGAGCGCAAGTTGCGCGGGTTGACAGCCTTTGGCTTTTGCGAATGCGCCGACTTTTTCGACCTGCGCGACATTCTTCGCAAAATTCTCGCCCTGAAAACGCGGATTCTGGCGACGGTAATCGTCTGCGGCAAAATCCTCGACACGCGTGATCTGGCCGGTGAGAAATCCGCGTCCGAGCGGGCTGTACGGCACGAGCCCGATGCCGAGTTCGCGGCAGGTCGGCAGGATTTCCGCCTCTATATCGCGCGACCACAACGAGTATTTGCTTTGCAACGCGGAGGTTGGGTGCACCGCATTACATCGCGGCGTTGGAAGTGAAAACGCAGCCCGGCGCGGCTTGAAAATTGCCGCTGCGAAAAATCGGAGGGAGCAAACCGCCGCGCCGGATACAAATCCGACGCAGCGGTGCCACTGGCTTAATGGCCTTCGAAACCGTCCTGAAAAATAAAGCCCGAGGTGAAGCGCCAGATCGTGCCGTGGCCATCGTCGGCGACATACAGATTGCCGTCGGCGCCTTCGCCGAATCCATAGACAATGCCGCCGGGCGTGAATGGCGCCGAACCGAGCGTCACGTAAGTCCATACGGCTGATGCCGGTGCCGGATTGGCGCTGATGTAGATTGCGCTGGAGCAGTAATCGCTGAAAATATACTGGCCACGCAGTTGCTGGATCGGGCCGCGATACAGGTATCCGCCGACCACGGCGCACGTGGAAGTGTGCGGATAATCGATCTTCGGCGGCACGCCGAAACCGGGATTGCAGTTGGCGGCGCCGCCGGGAAACGTATGGAATCCTTCGCACGCGTTCCACTGGAAATTCTGGCCGACGCTCGCGGCCGGCTGATAATCGATTTCCTCGTACGTGTTCTGACCGACGTCGCCTATGTACATGTCGCCGTTGCTGCGATCGAAACTGAAGCGGAACGGATTGCGGAATCCCCAGTTGAAAATTTCCGCGCAATCGTTTGGAAACGTGGCCACGTTGGCAAACGGATTGCCCGGCGGAATCGAATATTGCGCGGGCTGGCCCGGCGTCGATGCGCACATGTTGGCGGCGGCGGATGCCGTGGTCGTATGAACATCCAGACGAATGATCTTGCCGAGCAGGTAATAGGTCACGCCACTCACGATGGTGTGGCACGTAGCCGGATGACC
>JANXUW010000265.1 GCA_025351985.1 Pseudolysobacter sp. | reverse complement strand
ACATGCCCGGGCATTTCCGACTCCAGCAAGGTCACGGTATCGCTCCCTCCGGTTTCGCCGAGATCGTGCAGCGATAGCCCGGGACCCTGGCCTGGATGCATTGGTGCGTTACCCTGCATATTGGGCAAGGCGAAGTTGGATTTACCGTCACCGCCATAGGTCGTGCCGAGCAGCGAGAACAGTGCCGTGTTCTGCGATAACGGCAAAATCTGTCCGTCGCAGAATGCCCAGCCCTTTGGTGCAAAATTGAACGGAAAAATACGGATTTCGGCTACAAATGGATCCATGATCTTGTCCTCAAGTCTGGCTCGGGAAAATACCGAAAAGCGAAATGATGAAATCCACACAGAGATACGGCTGGAAATTGTTATGTGGCTGAGATCCACCAATGCTGCTGATGGATGCGGGTGCCAAGGCCACCACCGGCGCATCGGTGCCGTAGGTCGTGATCGTCGCTGCAGCGGTAATCGCTGGCACCACCCCACTGCCGGGCGTATTCGTCGAGGCGGCGCTGGTCGTCGCCAGCATCGGATGACTATGCGATGGAATCTGCGAAACCGACAGTGTCACGGTTTCCGCGCCACCGGTTTCAGCCAGAGTAAAGCCGTTGCCGAAATGCAGCGGGATACGACCACGCTGATCAGGCAGAGCGAAGGTGCTTTGACCATCGCCACCGTAGGTCGTGCCGATCAGGTTGAACAGGGTTTCGTACTCGGAAATAGGTAACAGTTGACCTTCGCAGAACATCCAGCCCGCAGGTGCGAAATTCCCGGCGAACATCCTGATCTCACCAACATAGGGTTGTGCCATGGCGTGCTCCTTAAGTCTGGCTCGGGAAAATGCCCTGCAGGGCAATGGAAAAATTCAGAACGAGGAATGGCTGCATATTCAAATGCGCCTGCGAACCCCCGACGTTGGACACCGCGCGCGGATCCATCGCACCGAGATCAGTCGCCGCCCCATACATGTTTGCGCCAGCGGATTTGCCCAACACATTGGCATTGAGGCTACCTGGGTTACCCAGCGTCGCCGTCGCCGTCGTACCGCTCATATTGTGGATATGCGTGGGCAGCTCGGCTATCGACAAGGTGTGAGCCTGCTCACCGCCGCGCTCGCCCAAGGTGTGGCCGTTACCCATGTGAATCGGCGTGCGGCTTTGCAGATTTGGCAGGCCGAAGTTGACGCGCCCATCGCCGCCATAAGTCGTGCCGAGCAACGAGAATAGCGCCTGATTCTGGTTGATTGGCAACAACTGCCCATCGCATGTCGCCCAGCCCTTCGGCGGGAAGCCGAAGGACATGATGCGGATTTCGGATAAAAACGGTTCAGCCATGATCGTTCTCCCCTTTGAGTTGTGGTTTATGCATTACGAGCTATGGCAAGCTGCAGTTGCTAAAACCGCTGGTCGCGGAAATCAGCTGCGTGATCCCGCCCGCTGGATTGAGTCCGTTGACGTAGGTTTCGACGCCGGGCGTCGCCGTCGCCGCCATGCCGTTGATACCGAAAGCGTTGGTGCCCGGTACAGCGCCTTGTTTGCGCAAGCCGATTCCTGTGGCGCCATTGCTGCCGGCGCTGGTATTGCCCGACAGGTTGGCGCAGATCGAGTCGTTGGTACTGCCCGCGTTGCCCGCATCTAGGCGGATACCCCAGCGCGCCGAACCACCGGCATTGATCGGCGCGGTCACGGTGTTGTTCTGCACCTTCAATTTGGCGATGCCGTTGGTCGTGCCGCGTCCCACCAGCAGGATGGCGTTGCCATCGGTCTGGCTAATGTTGTTGCCGTTGACGGTCAGCGTCAGATCCGGTGTCCAGCCGCTGCCGCCGGCAACGCCGTTGCCGCCAGCGATGCCGTTGCCACCAAGAAAGTTGGCCTGATGATTGGCGACGACGAAGTTGTTGTTGGCCGTTCCCGTCATCGTGGTAAAGCCGTTGTTGCCGATCAGGATCACGGTGCCGGCGATGTTGGTCAGCGGATTGGCCACGGTGCCGTTGTTCGAGATGTCGAAATTGGCCAGGCTGCGGCTACCCGCGTTCGAGCTCGATACGCTCATGATGATCGCATTGGTGCCGAGACGGTTGGCCGTCGACTGCCCCGCAATGCGATTGCCGGTGATCGAGATGATATTCGCCGTGCTCGGAATGCCCGCCGTTGCGCCAGGACCCGCCGCGGAACCATTGCCGACATTGACCTGAATACCGGCGCCCGACGGGAAGTTGGTGATGACATTGTTGGTCAACGTGGCGTTAGTAAGGTTGAAGGCGCTCGTTGCTGATCCCACCCCAACGAAGTTGATGCCCTGTCCGAACGTAGCCGCTGCATTGGTCGAGCTCGTGATCGTGTTGTTCGACACATTGGCGTTGCTTACCGTACCCGATCCGCTTTGCACATCCACGCCGCTGAAATAGGCGTTCGACAATACGCTGCCGGTTACCGTCAGAGTGCCCTGCAGGTTGTTGATCGTTGGGTTAGCCGATGGAGAAGGCGTGTTGAACGCGATGTTCGACCAGGTATCGCCGGCCGCTGCCGTGGTACCGACCGTATCGATAGTGCCATTGACGAAGCTGAAGTTTGTCACCTGGCTACCGCTGATACCGCTATGCGCGATGTTCTGGATCTTCATCGAAGTCAACGACGTGTTCTGCGTGTTGGTCAGGGATATCGCATCGCCAGTGGTTTTCTGGATGGTGCCGCCGGAAGCATCGTTGGTGCCGTTGCCTGTGACGGTCAGCGCACCAGTGGCACCGGTGTTGTTGAGCACAATGCCATTGGCTGGGCCCGATGCGGCAGTTCCTGCGGATACGCTCTTGAACGTAAGTCCCAACGTGCCGATCGTCGTGTTTGCTACGTTGAGTGCAGTACCGGTTGTAGTCGTTATTGTATTGCCAAGACCTTCCGCAGTGACCGTGCCACCGCCAGTCGCGGTAAATGCAGCGTTGGCGCCAGTATTCAACGTTAGCGAACCGCCGAAATCAATCGTTCCACCGGTATTGTTCGTCAGCAAAATACCGCTACCGTTATCGTTTATTTGTCCATTGTTGGAGAAATATACGACATCACTTGTGCGGTTACTCACCACTACCGAATTACCCGAGATCGAGAGAATTGATCCTTGAAAAAACACCTGCCCGTTCCCGCCATTGACCAGGAATGCCGTTCCCGATGGACCAGCTGGATCGGTAATCTGACCGGAATTTACCGAAAGCGCGGTCCCCCCTGTACCACCGAAAGCCAAATTTAATGAGACTCCCGTGGTTGTCGAGTTGATACTGCGCAAGACGTTGAAGAACAGGTGTATCGACGCGTTATTTACGTCGAGGGCTGGCCCTCCATTCGAGTCGAGCCTGCCGCCAAGTGGCCCCTGCGAAATGCGGAAACCGGTAGCGGCGGCGGGATTGAACGTACCTGGACTAGTTACTTGCAGTCCTGTCCCTGCATTGTTGTAGATGGTCAGATTGGTGAAATCGAGGGCGCCGGTGACATTGTTCAGCAGCATGCCACTAGCAGCTACGCCGCTGGTGCTGTCGCCAATCGTCATGGCCCCGCCATTTACATTGCTAAAGCCTCCCCCGGGCGTACTGTCGAAGACCACGCCGCTGATCTGCACACCTGTGCCGCCGGTGAAACGCGTGATCGTGTTGTCGTTGAACGCGGTGATGTAGGCAGTGCCGGCGGTACGGCTGACGTCGATGCCACGCACACCTGCAGTGATCGTATTGTTCTGGATCGCTATCTGCTGGGTGGTGCTGGTGGAGCCGAACGTGGCCTTGATGCCTTCGACAGTCGATCCACTGATGGTATTCCCCGCTATCGTCACACCGACATTGTTGGCGCCCGTTGCATTGACGTTTACGGCGTTCGGTGCGCCCTGCAGATCGAGGCCGCGAATTTCCACGTTGGCGATGCTGCCCGCCGTAGCCGGCACGGATACCGCACTCGCTGCTGCCGCATTGATCTTCGGTTGCGTGCCAGCCGCAACCATGACACCAAACGGCGCCACGTTAAGCCCAAAGCCTTGGCCCCACAGCTTCTGGCCGTCCTTGAGCACGATGCCGCCGGTCAACGGTGTGGTTACCGTATTCCCCGTAAACACGAAGATGATGTCGCCGGCTCCAGCGGCCGCTTGCGCGGTTGCCAGCGTATCGAACGCGTCGGTGGAACGACCATCGCCACCGCTCGGATTATTGGCGTCATTGAGATTGTCGACGTACCAGATCTTGGTGCTCACGACGATATTGATCGTGCCCGTGACAAGGCCGGGCGTCGGTGTTGCGCCATCGGTAACCTGGTAGTTGAAACTGTCGGTGCCGATGAAACCAGCCGCGGGCACGTAGGTGAAAGCGCCAGTGGCAAGCATATTGAAAACACCGCCATTCGCGCTAGTACCGAAATTCGCTACAACGCTCGGTGCGACGGGACCATCGCTATCAACCGGTACCGACTTGACCAGCGCACTGGTTGCATCGGTAATCGCCACCACACCGGGGCGTGTGGCACCGGCCACATGCAGCTGGGTATTGCCAGCGGTGGCGTAGCTGATGGGGTTGGTGGTCAGGGTAGGTGCAATGTTGACGTGGGTGATCGTGAATACGAAGGCTTGCGTGGCCGACGTATCGACACCACCATTAACCGTTCCGCCGTTGTCTTGAAGCTCTATCACGACATTCGCGATCTTGTTGCCTGCGCTGGTCTGCACCGCCGGCGTGTAGGTCAAAACACCGGTGGACGATATGGCAGGTTGTGTCGAGAACGCACCGGGGTTGTCGTTGCTGACGATGATGAAACTCACGGTCTGGCCGGACTCGTTGGCCGGGCCGGGCGAGATCGCCGTCGCCCACGGGTTTATCGTCTGCCCGCCGATGTTGTCGTTGACGTTCTGATCGGGTCCCTTGATGAAACTCGGCGCATCGTTGACGGAGGTGACGTTGATGACGAAGGTCTGCGCCGCACTGGTATCCACACCGCCGTTGGCGGTGCCGCCATTGTCTTGCAGCGTCAGCGTGATGGTGGCCGTACCGTTGGCATTCGCTGCCGGGGTATAGGTCAGCACACCCGTTGACGAGATTGCC
>JANXUW010000753.1 GCA_025351985.1 Pseudolysobacter sp. | reverse complement strand
TCGCAAACGTCGACTGCGTGCGCACAAGCAACTGGCTGGCGGTGATGTAACCGAAATCGTGTGCCGCGAGATTGGCCAGCAAGGCCATGCCGATATTGGTCGGCGAGGTGCGATGCGCGGTCACGCGCAGCGGCTGTTCCTGAAAATTGTCCGGCGGCAACCAGTTTTCGTCGGCGCTGACAAAATGCTCGAAAAATCCCCACGTGCGACGCGCGCGCTCACCGAGAAACTGCGCCTGTTGCGGCGAGATTTTCGATTCGCCGCGTTGCAGCGGCCGCGACAGCCACCACGACCACAGCGGCGCGAGCAACCACAGCAGCAGGATCGGCGCGGCCACGAGCAACGCGTGCGGATGCAGATGTTGCAGGACAACCGCCAGAATCACGGCCAGCAGCGGTGCAATCCACATCGTGCACAACGAGCTTGCGATGCCTTCCTGCGACGCAGAATTCTGCACGTTCGACGCCTGCCACTCGAGCAAGTTGCGGCGCGTGACGAACATCCGCAGCAACGTGCGCACGATTGCATCGAGGTTGTAATACGCCTCGTAGGGCAGGCACGCGAGCAGGAATGCCGCCTTGAAAAAATGCAGTCCGGCGGCGCTCACCGCGCTGCGCAAATGCGCCAGCAATTTCGTTTCCGCGGGCTTTTGCACGAGATCCAGCGCGCTGATGAAAATCGCCGGAATCAGCAAAATGCCGAGCACCGCTGCGGTTAAAATCCATGCCGACGAAAGCAACGTCCAGCCGCCCACGAACATGCCGACCAAGGCCAGCGGCACGAGGCTGCGGCGCAGGTTGTCGAGAATTTTCCAGCGCGACAACGACGACAGCGGATTGCGTTCGTACTTGCCTGCGGTCGTCGGCACCCACGGCAACAACCACGCCATGATCTGCCAGTCGCCGCGTATCCAGCGATGCCGGCGTTTCACATCGGCGCTGTAGCGCGATGGATAATCCTCGTACAACTGCACGTCGCTGAGCAATCCCGAACGCGCGTAATTGCCTTCGAGCAAATCGTGGCTGAGGATGCGGTTGTCGGGGAAACGCCCGTTCAGTGCACGCTCGAACGCGTCGACATCGTAGATGCCCTTGCCGATGAAGGAGCCTTCGTCGAACAGATCCTGATAGACGTCGGAGACGGCGCGCGTATACGGATCGACGCCCGAATCGCCGCTGTGCAACCGCGCGTAACGCGAGCGATTGCTGCCGCTCAGACTCACCGCCACGCGCGGTTGCAGAATGCCGTAACCCGCAACGACACGGCCGCTGCGCGGATCGTGCACCGCGCGATTCAACGGATGCATGAGCGTGGCGATGAACTCGCGCGCGGTATCACGTGGCAGCTGCGTATCGGTATCGAGCGTGATGACGTATTTGACCTGCAGCAACGGCGTGATGTCACCGACGATCAATGAAAAACGTTCGCCACCATGTCCGCGCAGCAGCGCATTCAGATCGCCGAGTTTGCCGCGCTTGCGCTCGACGCCCATCCACGTGCGCTCGCGCTCGTTCCACAATCGCGGCCGATGCAGCAAGAAAAACGTTTCATTCTTGCCGTCGCCGTATTTCTCGTTGAGCTCGTTGATGCGTGTGGAGGCCAGTTGCAGCAATGCCTCGTCCTGCGGCGTGGTCTGGCTCGCGGCATCGGTGAAATCCGTCAGCAACGCAAAATGCAGCTGGCGATCGCGATTGGCAAGAAACCGCACTTCCAGGCCGAGCATCAATTCGTGCACGCCGTGGGCATCACTGAGCATGGTCGGCACCACTACCAGCGTACGCGCGCCGGCCGGCAGGCCCAGGCTGTAATCCATGCGTGGCAAGGGTTGCGGCGTGGCCATGCGCGTGGCGAGCCAGTTGATCAGCGCGATCGCGAGTTCGCTCATACCGATCACCACCAGCACGCATACGAGCAGCAATCGCCAGCCCGCGACACCGCGATCGAGCGCGGGATGCAACACAGCAAAACTCAACAACGCGGTCATCACCGCGATGCTGCCGAGATAACCGAAAACCGGCGTTCGCTTGGCGCTGCGTTTGAGCCAGCGGAACAAACCGATGCGCGCCGAAATCGCACGTTGCAACTGCAGCAGGCCATCGTCGATCAGGTAAAATCCGACGTGGCGCGCACGTTCATCACCAGCTGGTGCGGCTTTGGCGAGATCGATCGCGTGGCGCGCGATCTCGCCCTGAGTGAGGGCGCAGCGATTCGCGAGCGCCTCGATCTTGTGCCGGTAATTGTCGCGCGTTGCAAAATCCATTGCCGCATAAATGCCGGCCGGATCCTCACACAACGTCTGCTCGACCAGGCTCATCGCATCGACGAATTCGCGCCAGTCCATCACGCCGAGAAAACGCAAACTGCCGATGCTGTTGCTGACGCTGACCTGGTCGGCCGCCTGGCCCTGCTGCCCGGACTGCACGAGTTGCTCGATGCTCAGGCCCGACTCCGCCAGATGCTGTTGCATCCACGTCAACGGCAAGGCGAGCGTCGAACCGTGGCCCTGCAAACGTCGCGTCAGTTCGGAGACGAACGGACTGTCGATCGGCGGATTCGAGCGCGCCATGTCGGCGGTGATGAGGATGAGGTTTTTCGGATCGTTCTCGGCCGCATCGATCATGCGCGTGGCCCACGAGATCGCGATGTTGCGCTCGCGGCGGCCGGCGGCGGTGCGATCCGCCGCGCGGCGCAAATTCTCGATCAGCGCGAGTCGCAACATGATCGGAATCGCCCAGAGTTCACCCAGCGTCAACGGGCTGATTTTCTGGTACGCGGCGACCACACGACGAATGCTTTCGCCATCGACACGCGCATCGCTGTGCGCAATCGTTTCTAGCGCGATGTCATACACGCGCGGCAGGCCACGCGACGCACCTTCGCCGAGCTGCGGCAATTCCCAGCTGTAGCCTTTCGGCAGATGGCGCCGCGCGGTATTGATCTGTTCCTCGATCAGGTAAAAATTATCGAGCATCCACTCGCCCGCCGGCGTGATCTGGCGACCGGACGCCACCGCGCGGGACAACAGTTCGCATGCTTCGAGCAAAGCGCGTTCGTTGGATGTGAGGCGCGCGAGCAATTGATCCGGCGCCTTGCCGAAACGCACGCGATGGCTCTGCGCGAGTTTGCGCCCATGCGCTTCCATTTGCGCCATGCTGAATAATTCGGCGCGCAGCGGCGGCGCATTCGGCGCTTTCTTTTTTGCCGTTGTGTGGTGCCATCGTGCACGCAAATAACGAAATGTTCTGCGCAGTATGGCGATCGGATCGAGATTTTTTTTTGGATTCACTGACGCCCGGATTCGAAGTGGGATGGCATGAAAATGTTGTGCGCGATTAGGCGATGCGCGGAAGTTGCAGCATGCAATTTGCACAATGCGCCATTGCAAATTGCGCGGATGGAATTTGCGGTTCCACGCCATTTGCGGGGTTGACCATATATTTACCGCATTGCATGTAATGAAATCGTGCTGATGCGATTTACTTGCCGTATGTCGATTGCAACGAACGCGCCACGCCTCGCCCATAAAAAAAGCCGCGACAGTGAAGTCGCGGCTTTTTGCTTGCGGCAACGAGGAACGTTGCTGTCTCGACAGCGGTTATTTCACCGTGGCGATCCAGCTATCGATGCGCGCGCTGAGCACATCGAGCGGCAACGCACCACCATTCAATATCTGATCGTGGAAGGCGCGAATATCAAATTTTGCACCGAGCGTTTTCTTCGCCCGCTCGCGCAGTTCGAGAATCTTGAGCTGGCCGATCTTGTAGGCCAGCGCCTGGCCGGGCAGCACAATGTAGCGATCGGTCTCAGCTTGCACTTCGGGTTCGTCCTGCGACGAATGCTCGTGGAAAAAGTCGACCATCTGCTGACGCGTCCAGTGTTTGTAATGCACGCCGGTATCGAGCACGAGGCGATTCGCGCGCAGCAATTCATCCGACAGATGACCGTAGAAACTCAGCGGATCCTGATAAAAGCCGACCTCCTCGCCGAGGCGTTCGGCATACAGCGCCCAGCCCTCGATGTACGCGGTGTAGCCTGCCTGCTGACGGAACGGCGGCAAGCCCGGCAAACTCTGTGCGATCGAAATCTGCATGTGATGGCCCGGCACACCTTCGTGATACGCGGTAGATTCGATATTGAGAATCGTACGATTGGCGAAATCGCTGGTATTCACGTACACGCGGCCCGGACGTTTGCCATCCGGCGTGCCTTGATTATATTCGGCGCCGCTGGCTTCTTTTTCGCGGAATTCCTGCACCGGCAAGACTTCAACCTGGGTCTTCGGCAACAAGCCGAACAGCTCGGGCAACTTCGGCTGCATCTGCGCGATATATTTTTTGTACAGATCCACGATCTGCTGGCGCGAACTCGCGTGCGTCTTCGTATCGGCCGCCATTGCCGCGCGGAAACTCTTGAGATCCTTGTAACCCTGCTTCTGCGCGATCTTGAGCTGCTCGCCTTCGATGCGCTTGACTTCGCTCAGGCCCAGCTCATGGATTTCCTGCGGAGATTTTGTCGTCGTGGTCTGCTGCTCGATCGCGAACTTGTACAGTTCATCGCCGTTCGGCAACGACCACAGGCCTGGATCGGTGCGGCCTTTCGGCGCGTAATCCTTGGCGACAAAATCGGCGAGTTTGCGATATGCCGGGCGCACCTTGTTATCGACCGCGGCAATGATCGCATCGTGCAGGCGCTTGCGATCCGCCTCGGGCACGGCATCGGGAAATTTCGCCACGGCGTGGCCGAACACGTTCGCTTCGCCCGCCGGCTGCGCAATCGACTGGCACTGCGTCACGACTTTTTCGAGCAGATACCGCGGCGGCATCATGTGATCTTTTTCGCCCTGCTTGAGCACCTCGATCATCTGGTCGAACAAGTGCGGCACCTGGTTCAGACGCGTCAGATAATCCTCGAAGTTCTTGGTGCTGTCGAACGGCACCGCCGAGGGGAATTGCGCAAGCTGCAGATGCGCGCCGCCGAACTGATCGAGCGGCATTTCATTGAGTTTCAAGTCGGTGCCGCGAATGCCATCTTGCAGCTGGCGCACCATCAATTGCTGGTTGAGCCGATCCTGTTCGGCAAAGCCGGTGGTGTCGATTGCTTTGAAGCGCGCGAGAAAAGCTTGCGCGTCTTTTTTCTGCTGCTGCGCATGTGCCAGCGACTGGTCGCTCCACTTGTCGTTGTAGCGCAGGTCGCCAAGGATGGTCGCAAATTCCGGCGCTTCCTTGAGCGTGTATTGCCACTGCTCGCCGAGCAGATCGTTCAGCGCTTTCACACGCGTCGGCACATCGGCGGCGACGGCAGCGGCGGCGCGAACAGGCGCATGAATGCCGATGCCGAATGCAATGGCGACAGCGAGGAGCAAAGGTTTCATCGGCAAGGCGTGCATGCTTTATCTCTCCATGGAGGATGTGCGGGGGCATATCCGGGGCGCCCACTGTCAACGCGATGGCGAATGCGAACCAGTGCTGAAAGTCAGTGCCACGCGCGGCGGCACTGACTGGGCAAAACGTCATACGCGCGGTTCACTGCGAACTTGCGCGCGCGAGTTCGTGATCCTCAACACCGATCGACTCGACGTCGTCCTCCTCGATCGCATCGGGCGCGAACTGGCCTTGGCTTGCGAGTTCGGCAAACAAGCCGCCCTGCGCCACGAGCTCGTGATAGCGCCCTTGTTCGACCAAGCGACCTTCGTTGAGCACGAGGATCAAATCGGCATTGCGCACGGTCGACAAACGATGCGCAATCACAAACGTCGTGCGCCCCTTGGTGAGCTTGTTGAGTGCGCGCTGGATACGCGCCTCGGTGCTATTGTCGAGCGCACTGGTGGCTTCGTCGAGGATCAGGATAGGCGCATCCTTGAGCATCGCGCGCGCAATCGCCAGGCGCTGGCGCTCGCCACCGGATAACGAACGACCACGCTCGGCCACCAGCGTTTCGTAGCCTTCGACCTTGCCCGAGACGAAGCTGTGCGCCTCGGCCGCCTGAGCCGCCGCGACGATTTCCTCGATATCCGCATCGGGTTTGCCGACGCGCAAATTGTCGAGAATCGAGCGATAGAACAGGCCCGGATCCTGGAACACCACCGAGATATTCTGCCGCAGCGACACGAGACTCGCATCGCGTAGATCCACGCCATCCACGGTGATGCGACCCTGCTGCGGATCGTAGGCGCGATACAGCAAACTCAGCGCCGTGGTCTTGCCGGCGCCGGTCGGGCCGACCAGTGCAATCGTGCTGCCGGCGCGCGCGCGAAAACTCAGATCACTCACCGCATCGCGTTCGGTTTCGAAACCAAAGGTGACATGTTCGAAGGCGATTTCACCGCGCACTTTTTGCAGATCAATCGCATCGGGCTTGTCGAGAATCGCCGGATGCAGATCGAGCACCTTGAAAAAATCGCTGAGTGAATGGGTCTGGAAAAACAGGCCGGAAATAAAGCCGGAAAATTGTTCGAGACGACCGATCAGCATCAAGGCAAAACCGACAAAAGTGACGATGTTGCCGACCGATACTTCGCCCTTGCCGTTGAGCGTGGCGCCGAGCGCGAAGATCGCGACGATGGTCAGCGTGCTCGCGGCGCGATTCAGCACCGACAAAATTGCCCAGCCTTTCAGCACCGGATATTGCGCGGCGAGCACGCGTTGCATCATTTCCTTGAGACTCGAAACCTCCGCGGCCAGGCGCGTGAAACTTTGCACCACCAGCACGTTGCCGAACACATCGCCCGCACGCGTGGAAATTTCATGATGCAACTCTTCGACCACACCCTGCGCCTTGTGCGTGCGGCGCATCGCGATCGCATTGAATACGGCAAAGCTGATCATCAGACCGATCATCAGCAGCGCGAGTTTCCAGTTCATGTACATCGCCACCGGCACCATCACCAGGATCGACAGCAACGTGGCCAGATGATCGCGAAAAAACTCAACCACAGATTGAACAGGTTGCTGCTGCCGGCATGCATGATGCGCAACAATCGGCCGGTGTGATTTTCGCCGTGAAACGCCAGCGGCAATGAAATGGCGTGCTCGAAAAACACCGAGATCACCGCCAGCCGACGTCGATGCGCAAGCCGGTCTGCATGCAGCGACACCCACACGCTGGCGATCACGCCACCGAATCCGGCCAGCGCCCATAACCCGACCATGTGCATCGCGCCTTGCTTGGTCGGCGTGCTCAGTGCATCGACGACCTTGCCGAACAACACCGGCTCGATGAAGTAGATGCCGGCGAGCGCGAGGTTGGCCAACGCCAGCGTGATCGCGAGCATTTTCTCGGGCGCGAGCAGCCCGATCACGCGCAAGTATGTCCGAAAAATCGACACCATTATTCCCCTGTCTGGATGATCGCGGCGCACAGCTTAGCGACCGCTACCCTGCAAGAAACCTGAACGGGCGTCGAAAGACCGGAAATCCCGGTAAAAAGTCGTTTTTCGATGCTGTTAGCTTCACGCTTTTGCGCAAGGACGCAGCCGGCAATTGCTGGCCACGGCAAATTCATGGCCGCATTTCAGACAAAGAAAAGCTGTTCGGAGAGCAGCTTTTTGATCGGCCTCCGACCCCGCAGGGGATGGTGCGGAACACCTGAGCCTGTTATCGCACGTAAAGCGTCAGGTTTAGGTGCGCTCGCCCGCAAATGCACTGGCCGGCTTTAGGGAAAAGAATGAGCGGCGGTGCCAGAATTGCTTGAAAGACGTCCTTACACCAGACCCGCGTTGGTGTGCTCAATAGCAATTCGGATTGCAGGAGCCATGGCAAATTTCCTACAAAACCTCGCGCCGATTGCCCACTGCGCACAGCGCCGATTGCGCGCAATCTGAATCTGCCGACGATGCCAAGCGAGTCGAACCGACTTGTAAACACGCCTAAACGGCAGCCACCACTCCCCCCCCTTCGTCGGTGTGTGTCAATGAAGCCTGAAGCACAGCAAGCCCTTCACGAAATCCGCTCGCTCAAGCGCATGGGCGATTACATCCGTTGCGCGCGCGCCGAGCTCGCCAGCGACCCGGAAAACTCGCAGCTCCGCACCTTCATCGCTTTGATGGAACGGCTGTTGGCGCAGGAACAAGCGCGTCTGTGCGGTATTTGTTCGGATCCGAACAGCGATCATGTGCATGCCGGATCGGAGACAAAATCCCGCCTGCAGCAGCAATCCTGCATGGGTTACGACGTGCGTCATTGAGTGCGGGATCTCGGGGCCGCGTTGCCATGCGCCTCAAACTCAAGAACAGTCGAACCTGATTTGCTGGCGCGCTTCTTGCGAAAAAAATCCGTCGCGAAGGCGTTGCGCGTGCGTGCGATATTTCAACTAGAGTAGCGGCCAGCCGTTCCGTGTTTGCCCGACTCTTCCGTGTCCGAATTCATCCGAAAATTTTTGCATGTCGACATGGATGCGTTTTACGCATCGGTGGAGCAGCGCGACGATCCGTCGTTGCGCGGGCGGCCGCTGGTGGTGGCATGGCGCGGGCAGCGCTCGGTGGTATGCGCGGCATCTTACGAGGCGCGGAAATTCGGCATTCGCTCGGCGATGCCAGCGGTGCGTGCCGAGCGTCTGTGTCCCGATGCGATTTTTGTGCCGCCAGATTTCGTGCGATACCGCGCGGCATCAAAGCTGGTGCGCGAAATCATGCTGCGTCACACGCCGCTGGTCGAGCCGTTGTCGCTGGACGAAGCCTATCTCGACGTGACGCAAAATCTCACTGGCCACAGCAGCGCCACCGCCGTGGCCAAAACCATCCGCGCCGAAATCTTCGCCGAAACCGGATTGACCGCCTCCGCCGGTGTGGCGCCGGCAAAATTTCTCGCCAAGATCGCGTCGGACTGGCGCAAACCGAACGGCTTGTTCGTGATCCGCCCCGAGCATGTACTCGATTTTCTCACGCCGTTGCCGGTCGCTCGTTTGCACGGTGTCGGCAAGGTGATGGAAGCCAGACTCAAGGCCCTCGGCTTGAACACGGTGGGCGATTTGCGTGCAACTCCCGAGACCATGCTCGAAGCGCACTTCGGACGCTGGGGCCGGCGTCTGCGCGAGCTGTCGCAGGGTATCGATCACAACGAAGTGCATGTCGAGCGTCCAACCCAATCGGTATCGGCCGAAGATACCTTCGCGCAGGACCAACCGCTCGAAGCGCTGGAGCCGACGATCCGCCGCCTCGCCGAACGCACGTGGAAAGGCGGCATCGAAAGTGGTCGCACCGCACGCACCATCGTGCTGAAACTGAAAACCTCCGACTTCCACCTGATCACGCGCAGTTTCACCCCGGCCACGCCGCCGACCAGCGCGCAGGAAATCGCCGACACCGCATGCGATTTGCGCCAGCGCGTGGACGATTCCGGCACGCGACTGTTTCGTCTGGTCGGCGTGGGTTTGGCGAACTTTGTCGATCCCGATCAGACCCCGCCACAGAGGCAGCTTTTTCCGATCTGATCGTCCGCCGAGAAAAATATCGGCGCTGATGGCAAATTCGCCTGATAGGTTTTCTGCGCGTTTCGCGTTTATCTCTCCCGAGCACGCCATCAAGCAAAAAGCAGCGCCTGGCGGCATTCATTCACTGATTGGGGAGATTCTCATGGTGTACTTACCTCGTTTGACTTCCGTCCTCGGAATCGTCGTTTTTGCGCTTGGCGCAAGCAGTATAACCAGCAGCGCAATGGCCGCCAGCAGCATCGTGGTCGGTGTGACCGCGGATAGCGACAGCAATGATGCGACCTGTACCTTTCGCGAAGCGATCATCGCTACCAATACGCAGGCGTCGTATCACGGCTGTGTTTTTAGCGGCAGCGGAGCGCCGACCACGATCAGCTTCAATATCTCCGGCGCCGGACTTAAAGAGATCGACATCACGAGCCAGTTACCGGCTTTCACCAAGCCGGTGATCGTCGATGGACTCAGCCAACCCGGTGCGAGTTGCAGCGCCTGGCCACCGACCTTGCTCGTGGAAATCCGCAGCCCGAGCAACGGCGCGTACAACGGCCTGGGACTCGATCCCGGTTCCGACGGCAGCACCATTCGCGGCCTGGTCATCAACGGTTTCAACAACAACACCGGCAACAATTTCAACTTCAATGCCGCGATCAATATTTACCAGAGCAACGGCAATCACATCGAGTGCAATCTGATCGGCACCGATGCCAGCGGCACCTCAAACATGGCCAACCTGCGCGGCGTCGACATCAACAGCTCATCAAACAATATCGTCGGCTCGGACGGCACGGCCAAAAGCTATTTCGCGCGCAACCTGATTTCCGGCAACCAGTACGGCCAGGTCAATACGCGTGGCACCGCGCTGAGCGGCAATCGCGTTTCCGGCAACTTCATCGGTACCGATGTCACCGGCACGTTGGCGATGAGCGGTCAGGGCGCGGCCGAAGGCGTGGGTATCAGCGCCAGCCCCGGCCCGGCCAGCGGAAATTTCATCGGCTGGGATGGCATCGGCGATCCGCTGCTGATGCGCAATATCATCTCCGGATTTACCTTCAACGGCGCTGGCGCGATCACGATGGTGGTTGGTGCGCAAGGCAATCGTGTCGCCGGAAATTACATCGGCACCGATGTGACCGGCAGCGTGGCGATTCCGAATTTCTTCGGCGTCAATCTCGGCTCCAACAGCAACGTCTTCGGCAATATCATCGGCAACGACGGCACGCAAAGTGCGGCGTCGGCGCGCAATGTGATTTCGGGAAATACGTTCACCGGCGTCGATATCAACGGATCGAACGGCACGCACGATAACGCCGTGATCGGCAACTACATCGGCGTGAATGCGGCCGGCAGCGCGACTCTCGGCAACGGGCAGTACGGTATATCGATGGATCTCGGATCGGCCAGCACTTTGGTTGCGCGCAACTGGATCGCCGGATCGGGACGGTCGATTCGATTCTTCGGTTCGGGCAGTGGCAGCACCGCAAGTTTCATCAACAATAGCAGCGGCGCGAATGCCAACCTGCCCGCACTCGATTCGCGCGACAACTGCCTGCTCAGTTCCGGCGGTGGCGTGTATATCCTCGCGCAAGGATCGAGCGTGCCGAATCCGAACCTGTTTGCGCATAACTGGTGGGGCGCCGCCAGTGGCCCGAACACCACGGGCGCCAGCACGGCCGATGCAAGTATCGCCGCGAGTCCCGTGCTTGTCGTCCCGGCGACGATCTGCAGCGACGTGATTTTTGCGAACGGTTTCGAGGGGCAATAGTCGGGGCATCGATTGTCCGGCCAGCGAATTTGCTGACCGGGCAATCGTCGCTAGCTGATTTCAACGAGTTCGATGAAGCGGTGTGGAATCAAACGTAATCGTGAGTCGGCGTGGCGTCGCCAGGCGGCCACATCGTGCTGACCGAACGATCGCGGTAGAACGTCACTGTCACGCTGCGGCGCGATTCGCTGCAACGCGGATCGACACGCGATACCGCGTGCCAGGATTTTTCCGAACGCAGCAAAACCGCCGAGCTGCCGACGATCGGCGCGACCACGTGCGCGGCATCCTGCATGTTGGACGAGCGCAGAATCTGCAGGCAGCCGCCGTCTGCAATATTCCATGCAGGATTGAAGTACAAAACATGCGTGACGATCTTGTCGCGCAGATCGAGATGCGGCCCGAGCCATGCGCCGGGACCGTAGTGAAATGCGTTCGCTTCCATCTGCAGGTTCGACAGATCGATTCCGCTGAGTCGGCTCAACGCCGCGCGGTAACGTGGCGAGAGCAGATCGGCGGCGAGTCGTTGCCAGCTCGAGCTCAAATCAGCGACGTGCGAAATCGCGTTGCTGCCCATCGCGACC
>JANXUW010000734.1 GCA_025351985.1 Pseudolysobacter sp. | reverse complement strand
GTGCCGCTGCTGCTGCGAAATATCATCGATTCGCTCGACAGCAAGACAGCGTTGATCGCGGTGCCGGGCCTGCTACTGGCGGGCTACGGCGTGTTGCGATTGTCCTCGGTATTGTTCGGACAACTGCGTGATATTTTCTTCGAACGTGTGAGCCAGCGCGCGATGCGCTCGGCCGGTATTTCGACGTTCCGCCATCTGCATGGTTTGAGCCTGCGTTTTCATCTGCAGCGCCACACCGGCGGCGTATCGCGCGACATCGAACGCGGCACGCGCGGCATCTACAACATCCTCGGTTACGCGATTTTCAACATCCTGCCGACCCTGCTCGAAATCGGGCTGGTGACGGCACTGCTGTTGCGCCAGTTCGACTGGCGTTTCGCCGCGATCACGCTCGCGACCATGATCGTCTACATCACGTTTACCGTGATCATTACCGAGTGGCGCACACGCATCGTGCGCCAGATGAACGAGACCGACGCCGCCGCCAACGCACGCGCGATCGACAGTCTGCTGAATTACGAAACCGTCAAATATTTCGGCAACGAGGAGTTCGAGGCGCAGCGTTACGATACCAACCTGCGCCGTTACGAAGATGCCTCGGTGCAATCCGAATCCTCCCTCGGCCTGCTCAACGGCGCGCAAAGTCTGGTGATCGCGGGCGGCCTGACCGTGTTGATGTGGATGGCCGCACAAGGCGTGGTCGGCGGCAAACTGTCGCTCGGCGATCTGGTGATGGTCAACACGCTGCTGCTGCAGTTGTCGATCCCGCTGAATTTTCTCGGTGTCACGTATCGGCAGATCAAGAGCGGCCTGGTCGACATGGAACGCATGTTCCGCCTGCTCAACGAACAGAGCGAAATCTCCGACCAGCCTGGCGCCGCGGATCTTGCCGTGCGCGGCGCCGAAGTACGTTTCGAGTCAGTGCGTTTTTCCTACGAGCCGGAACGCACGATTCTGCATCATGTCGATTTCACGATCGCGCCGGGTCAGACCGTGGCCGTGGTCGGCACCACCGGCGCGGGAAAATCCACGCTCGCGCGATTACTGTTTCGTTTCTACGATGTCAGCGGCGGGCGCATCCTGATCGATGGCCAGGATATTCGCGATGTGACACAGCAATCCCTGCGCCGCGCGATCGGCATCGTGCCGCAGGATACTGTGCTGTTCAACGACAGCGTCTACTACAACATCGCCTACGGCCGGCCCGATGCGACGCGTGAAGAGGTTTACGCAGCAGCGCGCGCCGCGCATATCCACGACTTCATCGTCAGCCTGCCCGACGGTTACGAAAGCACAGTCGGCGAGCGCGGCCTGAAACTCTCGGGCGGTGAAAAACAGCGTGTCGCGATCGCGCGCACGGTATTGAAAAATCCGGCCATCCTGATCTTCGACGAAGCCACCAGCGCGCTCGACACACGCACCGAAAAAATCATCCAGGCCGAACTCGCCGAAGTCGCGCGCGAGCGCACCACGCTGATCATCGCGCATCGTTTGTCGACGATCGTCGACGCCGATCAGATTCTCGTGATGGAACACGGACGCATCGTCGAACGCGGCCATCATCGCGACCTGCTCGCACAAGCCGGCGTATATGCCGCATTGTGGAAAATGCAGCAAACTGAAAAGAAGACCGAGGAACTTATCGGCGTTTCGATCTGATGCCGAGAGTCAGGCCAGCGAAGCGCCCTTGCCGGAAAAGCACTTCGCATTCTCGCATTGACTGTTACACGCGGCGCTGACTGCGCGCACACGCAATACTCATTGCGTGCTCGCCTTGTCCAGTCGTTTAAGTTCGTGCCTGGCCTCGAAATACTCGCTGTAAAAACGCACGCCGGTATCGATCGCCTTGCCGAAATAAACGCGAGCGTTATCCACATCGTGCTTGCTCAGAAAATACTCGCCAATATAAAAATATTGCCTCGCAGCTATTGAGCCTGCGCTCTGCCGGATTGGCGCCCGCCAGCAACTTCTCGATGTCACTCTCGGTACGATCGCCAGTGAACAATCCGTACAGGGGGCGCGGCCATTCGCCGCCCATTTCTTTCCTTCTCGCTTCGACGATGCCAGGTTTGGCTCCACCAGCAAATCGCTCGGCGGTAATCAGATACCAGAGCATCGCGTAAGGTGAATGCGATGCACCGTTGGCGCCGTGTTCGAAGTCATCCAGTGCCGCCGCGTTGTCACCGGAAAAATACTCAGCGATGCCACGACGTGTCTGCACGCCATCGCCATCCTCGGAACCGAGCGCAAGCGCGCGCGAGAAGCTGTCGATAGCTTCCTTGAAGCGTCCTTTGGAAGAAAGCGCATCGCCGCGCGCGAAATGCACGTTGGCATTTTTCGGCGTCAGCTTGAGCGCCGCATCAAAATCTGCAAGGGCTTTGTCCGACTCGCCGAGATCATCGTAAATAATGCCTCGTTCGGTCAGCGCGGCGGCACGATCACGATCCGCTAGCGCGTTTCCTTCGAGCGATGCAGAAATGTGTTTCAGCGATTCGCGCTGTTCGGTTTCGCGCTGCGCTACCGGATCGGGCACAGTCTTTTCCGCCTGCTTTTCCTTGTCATTTTTGCCAAGCAAACTCGCCATGAATCCGCCTGATTTTTTGCCGCCGTGTTCGGCAATAGAGGGAAGGAAAATCGCAGTGCGCATTTCCTCCCTCTTTTTTATTTCATGCGAATAGTCTTCCAGGTCCTTCGTCGCGACGATGCTATCGGGAACCTGATTCCCCATGAGTCGCATCCCATGATACGCCGAGGGTAGACGCTGCAACCTCCTGATGAGGTGGAGGAAGTGTCATG
>JANXUW010000732.1 GCA_025351985.1 Pseudolysobacter sp. | reverse complement strand
GGCACCGGCCCGTGCGGAATTTTCGCTGCATTGATACTGGCGCAAATGGGCTTTCGTCCGATCATTCTGGAGCGCGGCAAAGCCGTTCGCGAGCGCACCAAGGATACCTGGGGCCTGTGGCGCAACGGCACGCTCGATCCGGAGTCGAACGTGCAATTCGGCGAAGGCGGCGCCGGCACGTTTTCCGATGGCAAGCTCTACAGCCAGATCAAGGACCCGCAACATTACGGCCGCAAGGTGCTCAACGAATTCGTCAAAGCCGGTGCGCCGCCGGAAATTCTCCACGTCAGCAAACCGCATATCGGCACGTTCAAACTCGTCACCATCGTCGAGCACATGCGCGCCACGATCGAAGCGCTCGGCGGTGAATTCCGCTTCAGCCACAAAGTGGATGACATCGAAATCGAACACGGCCAAGTGCGCGGATTGCATGTCGACAACGGCACGCAGATCGATACGCAGCATGTCGTGCTGGCGATCGGCCACAGCGCGCGCGATACGTTCCAGATGCTGTTCGATCGTGGTGTCTATATCGAGGCCAAACCGTTTTCGATTGGCTTTCGCATCGAGCATCCGCAATCGCTGATCGACCGCGCGCGATATGGTGCGCACGCCGGCAATGCGATCCTCGGCGCTGCGGATTACAAGCTTGTACATCATTGCCGTAACGGTCGCGCGGTCTACAGTTTTTGCATGTGCCCGGGCGGCACGGTAGTGGCGGCGACCTCGGAGCCAGGCCGCGTCGTCACCAACGGCATGAGCCAGTATTCGCGCAACGAACGCAACGCGAATAGCGGCATCGTGGTCGGCATCACGCCGGACGATTATCCGGGTGATGCGCTTGCCGGCATTGCGTTTCAGCGCCATTGGGAAGAACGCGCGTTCGAACTCGGCGGCCGCAACTACAACGCCCCCGCGCAACTGGTCGGCGACTTCATTGCGGCACGCGCATCGAAACAGCTCGGTGCGGTCGAACCGTCCTACAAACCCGGCGTGTTACTCGGCGCGCTCGACCGCAGCCTGCCCGCCTACGCGATCGATGCAATCCGCGAAGCCCTGCCCGCGTTCGAGCGCCAGATCAAAGGCTACTCGATGCACGACGCCATTCTCACCGGCGTCGAAACGCGCACCTCATCACCGATCCGCATCAAACGCGATGAGACGTATCAAAGCCTGAATACGCGAGGCCTTTATCCCGCCGGCGAAGGCGCCGGTTATGCCGGCGGCATTCTTTCGGCCGCGGTGGATGGCATCAAGGTGGCCGAAGCTGTGGCGCTCGACATGCTGCGTGGAATGTAAGCGACAACAGCCGCAGAAGGCTTCCGAGAAGATTACAGGTTAGCCAACGGAGCCAGTGTTTCGACATACTTCGCAACGTCTTGCGCAACACGCAGCAAGGCAAGCAACAACGGTTCGTCGATATCGATTTCACCTTCATACTCGGCAAGATTGCGCTTGCGATGCGCCTGATCCAGCACACGCCATTGCTCGGTCGGCAATCGCAAGGTGTGGATCAAACTCTGGAAGACCAGATAGCGATTTTCGGAGCGATAGCCATGCCAGCGTAATGCCGCCAATGACAGAGCATGGGCGGCGTTGTAGGCCAGATCGAAACGACTTTCCAGGCTCAGACTGACATTCGCCGCATCCTTGAGACGTACCCGACCAGAGTGCAACAAGCCTGTCAGCTCTGATTGCGTTGCAGGCTCGATCTTCAGTTTGCCGATGCGAACCAGGTTATCCAGCTCAGCGGGTGACATCGTCTTCGCTTCCGACCAGAAGTATGTGTTGTCCCGCCAAAACTTTCGTCAAGAAAGCGTTGCCCTGCTTGCGCCGTCGATTAAATTCGGCACGCGTGTACAAGGCGGGATGAATGACTCGGCTCAATTGTTTTTCCGCCGCAGCCAGTGCAGCGTAAACGTCTTCGAGAGCGAGCTCATCCGCAACGATCAATACATCGATATCACTACCGGCATGCGCGCTGTTTTTTGCGATGGAACCATACACCAGCGCCATTGCAATGTGATCCTGCAATGGCGACAAAGCCGCACGCAAAGGATCAACCAGGCCTACTGTTTTTTGTATCAGACTGCACAGTTCCGCAAAAACAGGAGAGTCCGGATTGGCTTGATAATGCTTCTGATTACCGCGCGGGGTTACGGTCGCGAGACCGCTATTGGCCAGACGCTGAAGTTCACGC
>JANXUW010000263.1 GCA_025351985.1 Pseudolysobacter sp. | reverse complement strand
CATCGTTTTATCTTGCGGAGGATTTATGACTGACGAAATGGATTGGGCCAAAATGCAGGCCAAGTACTGGAATGCCTTCAGCGATCTCACGCGCAATGCCGCGACTGATCAGGCGCGCGGTGGCGCTGCGGCTGCGCCGTGGCAGGAAGGCATCGAACAATGGTCGCGATTATTCGGCAATCAGCCAAGCAGCCAAAGTGATGTGGTCGAGCGCATGCTGGCGAGCGCCAAGACGTATCTCGCGACGATGCAGTCGACCCTGGGTGGCGCGTTCGCGAATCCGGCGTCGGGCTTCGACGGCAGTGCGAATACCGGCGCGTGGATGGACAGCCTGCGCAAGGCGTTTGCGATGCCCGGCGGTTTCGGCATGCCCGGTTTTGATGCCTCGCTGAGCAACAATCCGCTGTCGCGCGGCCTGCGCGATATCGCGGGGCAGGGCGCCAAGAGTTTCGAGCAGCTCGGCGCACAGATGGCGCCGTTTATCGAAGCCGCCAAACGCGAAAGCAGTGCGATGTTGAATCTGCCGGCGTTCGGTTCGTCGCGCGAAAAACAGGAGCGCCTGCAGAAGCTGCTTGCCGCGTGGGCGGAACACGAAGAAGCCAACAAAAAATACAACGCTGAACTTGCCAAATCGAGCCAGCGCAGTTTCGAGATTCTCGAAGACAAACTTGCCGAGCGTTCCGAACCGGGCCGCCAGATCGATTCGATGCGCGGGTTTTACGATCTCTGGGTCGATTCCGCCGAAGAGGCTTACGCCGAAATCGCGATGGCCGAAGATTTCCGCAAGGTCTACGGCGAGTACGTCAACGCGCAGATGCGTATGCGTGCTCTGATACAGCAGGAGATCGAACACAACACGCGCGAGCTCGGTATGCCGACGCGCACCGAAATCAACAGCGTGGAAAAACGCCTGCACGAATTGCGTCGCGAGCTGCGCCGCAGTGCCGAAGCCGGCGAGAGTGCGATGGCGCAGGAGTTGGCCAGCTTGCGCGCGGAAGTCGATTCGCTGCGCAACGCCGCTACGGAGAAAACCGTTGCGGCTCGTGTTGCGGAAAAACCCGCGGCAGCCAACACGCAGAAAAAATCCGCGCCGACACCCATCACCAGCAAACCGGCAGCCAAGGCGCCCGCGGCAAAAGTAGCGGCGACAAAGGCACCGTCAACAAAGGCGCCTGCAACCAAACTAGCCGCGACCGCCACAAAAGCGCCGAGCAAATCCGTCGCGAGCAAACGCTCTGCCAACACCTTCGCCGCATCGCTGAATAAAACCCGTGCCGTGATCGCCAAAACTGAGGCGAGCAAGAGCAAGCGCGCTGCGTCCACATCCGCCAAGCGTCGCTGAGGCCCGGCATGAACCCGATCAATATCACTCCGCAAAAAGCGCTGGACGACGCGATCAAGCTGCAGCAGAAAATTGCAAACGGCATGAAAACCCTGCGCGAAGTCGACGACGTGCATTTCGGCGTCACCGACAAGGAAGAAATCTATCGCGAGGACAAACTTGTCCTGTATCGCTTCAAGGGCGAGGGCAAGCCGACCATCAAGACGCCGCTGCTGATCGTCTACGCGTTGGTCAATCGGCCGTACATGGTCGACCTGCAAGAAGATCGCTCCATCGTCAAACAACTGCTCGCGAGCGGGCAGGATGTCTACCTGATCGACTGGGGTTATCCCGATCTGTCGGATCGTTTCACCAATCTCGACGATTACATCAACGGTTATATCCGACGTTGCGTCGATGCGGTGGCGAAACGTTGCGGTGTGGCCAAGATCAACATCCTCGGCATTTGTCAGGGCGGCGCGTTCTCGTTGTGCTTCGCCTCGATCTATCCCGAGAAGGTGCGCAACCTCGTGACGATGGTGACGCCGGTGGATTTCCACACACCGGAGAACATGCTGTCGCACTGGACGCGTGGTCTCGATATCGATCTATTTGTCGATGCGCTCGGCAACGTGCCTGCCGAACTAATGAACTATTGCTACCTCACGCTCAAGCCGGTGCGCCTGAATCAACAGAAATACATCGGCCTGATCGACATCCTCGACAACAAGACCGAGGTCGAGAATTTCCTGCGCATGGAAAAATGGATTTTCGACAGCCCCGACCAGGCTGGCGAGGCGTTCCGCGAATTCGTCAAGGAGTTCTACCAGGGCAACAAGCTGGTCAAGGGCGGCCTCATGATCGGCGACAAATCCGTCGCGCTGAAAAACATCACGATGCCGGTGCTGAATATTTTCGCCGAGCAGGATCACCTCGTGCCCCCGTCGGCATCGCGCGTGCTCAAGGATCATGTCGGCAGCAGCGATTACACCCAGCTCGCGTTCAAGGGCGGCCACATCGGCATCTATGTTTCCGGGCGTGCCCAGCGCGAAGTGCCGCCGGCGATCCATGCGTGGCTGGCCGAGCGTTCCTGATCGTTTCATCCATCCAGCGCTGAAGCCAACAAGGCCGCCGTGATGCGGCCTTGTTGCTTTTAATGCGCATCGACCGAACTTGATAAAATCCTGCACTCGCAACAGGCGTGTACGCAGACTTGAAAAGGCAATCTCATGAACGAAACACTTTTTAATCTCCACCTGTTCCACGCGCACGTCGTGGTCACGAGCTGGAAACTGATTGGATTTGTCGGCACGTTCCTGTTCACTGCGCGCTGGTTTGTGCAGTTCTACGCGACGAAAAAAAACAAGCGCGTGGTCGTACCGATGTCGTTCTGGTATCTGTCCGTGGTCGGCAGTTTTCTGACACTCGCATATTTCGTCTGGGGCAAGAACGATTCGGTCGGCATCATCCAGACCGCGTTCCCGATGTTCGTCTCGATCTACAACGTCGTCGCACATTTGCGCACACACAAGCCCGAAGTCGTCGAGCCGAATGGTCCCGAAGAAACCTGAGCCACGCCTCTGAACACAAATAAAGGGCGTCGAATCAGACTTTGCTGAGCAACGGAAATTGCTCTGGATGATCGATGGATTCCACCGCAAGATCGATATCGAGCGAAGGCCAATACAGATGCTGCGCGCTGGGCCAATCGACTTCGGTCAACTGAGCGATCGAAGCCTCGCGAAACCACGGGAAGTTGTCGAAGGCGACGAACTTCTCCATGTCGCCCAGCATCAACCAGAAGCCGTGCGTCGATACGTTGGTGACCTCAACTGCCAAAGTGGGTTTTCCACGCTGTGCGGATTTCATCTTCGTGTTCCTCAACCAGGCGCAATGCAGCGCTGATTTGCTGTGCATTAATAAAACCATGTCCGAGCAGCCCGGTCACTGTCCGCTTGAAGGAAGGGTTAGGCCGCGTCGCTGATTGTTATGCCGCGGCGGCGTGAAGCTTTACACCTAGTGCTCTGGCGACCTTCAATACGGTAGAGAAGCTCGGGTTTCCGTCTGCACTCAGTGCTCGATAAAGGCTCTCGCGGCTCAGCCCGGCATCTTTGGCTACTTGAGTCATTCCCTTTGCACGCGCGATGTTGCCAAGTGCCTTGGCAATGCCGGCCGCGTCGTCGGGTGTTTCTTCAAGCCATGCATCCAGGTACGCGGCCATTTCTTCCGGGGTACGAAGGTGCTCAGCCACGTCATACGGCGTGGTCTTCGTCGACTTCTTCGTTTCGATCTTGGGCATGATGACTACTCCTTGAAGTTCCTGGCCAGACGAATTGCCGCCTCGATGTCTTTCTGCTGGGTCGACTTATCTCCACCGACCAGGAGCAACAGAAGCCTTTGACCTCGTTGCGTGTAGTAGATGCGGTAGCCCGGGCCAAAGTCGATTTTCAGTTCAGACA
>JANXUW010000705.1 GCA_025351985.1 Pseudolysobacter sp. | reverse complement strand
TGCACCGGTCGAACCGCGTAAACACGCGAAGATCATTTCTTTTTCTTCTACCGATTGGGCTGTTTGCCCACGACCGGACGCATGTACAATCCCGGCGACGTCATATTCTTAAAGGGGATTAACATGGGTATCGCATTGACTCGTGCGGGTTTGTTTGGAATAGCCGTACTTGCGGCGGCCGTTACACTGACCTCGCCAGCCGCCGCTGCCGTGGTGGCGGGCGACTCGTTCACCTTTTCGATCGCGGCTTTCGATAGTACGAGCACCAACGGCTTTATCCTCGGCAGCGGTCTTCTCACCTCGTTTGGGACCACGCAGACCTACACTGCGGCAGGCTATAACGGCCAGGACTATACGATCAGCTCGTACGAGGTCGTCGGTGCGACGACCACGACTGATTTTTTCAAGATAACCACGCCGAGCAACTTTCTTACCACGACCAAAGTCAACAACGTGACGATGACCGCACTACAGATGGATATCGGCACCGCCAATTCCGGCGTTGGCGTCGCGACCGGGGCGGATCCGGTCAACTTCGCGAGTTCGATTGGCTCCTACACCGCGACGGGCAACATCGTGTACGGAGCGGCGAACACGGTCTTTACGCTGACGCAGAATGTCAACCTCGCGACTGGTGGTTTGTCGTTCACAGTGGCGGAAGGCGTGAACGTGGGAACCAGCGCGATTTCCTCCATCGCCATTCACGAATTCAACTTTTCGATCACCTATGCCAATCCGGTGGCGACAACGACAACAACAACGATAACGAATACTCTGCCGCTGCAAAGCACCTATGGCCAAGGCTATTCAATCTCGACCGCGGCGACCGCGACGGGAAGCACGCAGCCGACCACTGGCGCCGTCACCTGTACATTGCAACCGCAGCCCACAGGCACCGCCACGACGATAGGTCCGGTATCGATAAATGCCGCCAATGGCACCGCCCAGTGCCCTGTGCCTGCAACGCAAGCCGCGGGCGGCTACAGCGTGACTGCGACCTACGGCGGCAGCAGCGACAGCGCTTTTGCGAGTTCCACATCCGTCGCCGCCACGCTGACGATCACGCCCGCGCCGACGACGACGACGGTGGCGGTGACCTCATCTTCGCAACCGGCGAATCCGAGTCTCTACGGTCAAAGCGTGACGTTCGCGGCGACCGTGGCGCTGCCTGTGGGTAATACCGGCACCATAGATGGTTCGGTGGTGTTCAGCGATGCGGATGGCCCGCTGCCGGGCTGTGCCGCGGGCGGCACCGCGGTCGTGAATGGCGTGGCGAGTTGTCAGACGGCGAGCCTTGGCGTCGGCACGCATGCGATCGTGGCGACGTACGCGCCCACTGGCATGGCAACCAACACGAACAACACGCTCACATCCAGTAATACGCCGCCGTTCTCGCAAATCGTCGGCAAGGCCGCGACGACGACAAACGTGACGGCGCCGGCGCCGATTGCGCTGGGTGGTTCGGTCTCGATCAGCGCGAGCCTGAGCGTGACTGCGCCCGGCATCGGCGCGCCGAGCGGCACGCTCACGATCTCGGACGGCGGCAGCGCCGCGGGCGATTCGTGCACGATCGCGGTGACGGCGGCGGTATCGAGCGGTGCGTGTTCGTTGACGCCAAGTACCGCCGGCACCAAGACCTTGAGCGCGACCTTCACGCCCGACAACACCTCGAGTGCGAGTTTTAATGGCGGCACGAACGCTGCACAGAGCCCCGCGCCGACCTTGCAAGTCAATCCATCGCAGCCGGGCGCGAATCTGGCGAGTTCGGCCAATCCGTCGAGCTACGGTCAAACGGTGAGCCTGACCGGCACGGTGACGCCGTTGAGCGGCGGCGTCACGCCGACGGGCGTGGTGCATTTCCTCTTCGACGGCAACGAAATCTGCCCAGGCACGCAGGTTGCAGCACCGGCAACGCCGGGGACGTCCGCACAACCGGCGAGTGCCACTTGCGCCGTGCCGCAGACAGTGCTGACGGTGACGCCATCATCGACGCCGCACAGCGTCACGTTCAAATACGACGGCGATGCCAACAACACGGCATCGTCTGCCACGCTGCAAGGCGCGCAAGCCGGCCAAGCTGTGAATGCGGCAAACACTCACGTCTCGATCGCGCAGTTGAGTGCGATCACGCTCGGTCAGGCGATCAGCGTGGGCGTAACGGTCTCGGCGCAAGCGCCTGGCGCAGGCACGCCCGACGGCACGGTCACGATCGCCGACGCCGGCACGAATTGCATGGTGACGCTCGATGCGAATGGCGCAGGCAGTTGCTCGTTCACGCCGCCGGCACCTGCGGGCAATCACGGCATCAACGCAAGTTATGTCCCCGCAATCCACGGCGCAACAACGAATTTTGTTGCGAGTTCGAGCAACACGACGCTGACCGTCAACTCCGCGGCCGCAGGCAGCGTGCTGACGAGCAGCGCAAACCCAAGCCAGTTCGGCCAGAACGTCACCTTCACCGCGACGCTGACGCCGGCGTCGGGCAATCCGCTTCCGACCGGCAGTGTCGACTTTGTCGATACGACGACCAACACGACGGTCTGTGCGGGCGTCATGCTCGTCGCCAGCAACGGCAACGCCACGGCGGCATGCGCGACCGCGGGCTTGTCCAGCGGCGTACACCCGCTGCAGGCCAACTACGCAGGCGACGGCAACACGCAGAGTTCGAGCGGCTCGTTGATTCAAACCGTGAACGCGCTGAGCACGAGCATGACGCTCAACGTTACGCCCAATCCTGCAACCGCCGAGCAAAAGATCACCCTGATCGCGACGGTGGCGTTCGTCGCGCCGGCGAGTGCAACGGCAACTACAAGTGCGAACGCGCTGGCCGTGGCGCCAAGTGGTGCGGTGACCTTCGCCGACGGCGTGCAGATACTCGGCATGGTCAACCTCGATCCCAACGGCGTGGCGACATTGAGCGCAGGTCCGCTCGGGGTGGGCAGCCACACGCTAACAGCGACGTATTCGAACAACGGCGATCAAGCCACCGCGACGGCGATCCTTGAAGTGCGCGCCGCCGACCCGGCCGTGCCCGTACCGGCGTTGTCAGCGTGGATGCTCGGTATGCTCGGCGTGCTGCTGGCCCTCGCAGGCTGGCAGGCGCGTCGGCGTGTCTCGATTTGCGAATAAGACGCCACGCAGCGATTGAATCGTTTCACCGGATTCAATCGCTGCACGGGGTCTATTCCCCGCCGTTTGCGGCGGGGTGCTTTATCTTGAGTAGCCTGCTCCGCGCCGTCGAGCGTTTGAAGTAAGCCTTTGACGTCCGAGGCCGACAGCTTGTTGAACCCGGCTGCCGCCAACGCCTCGGTGACGTCGGCGGCGCGGGAGCGGTGAACCTACGCCGCGATCGCTTTCATACGATGTCCTCCTGACGTTGTCGACGCGCCGCCCGCTCCTCGATCCATTCGTACAGCACCGGCAACAACGCCAGCGTGAGCAAGGTAGAAGTGAGCAATCCGCCGATCACCACGGCCGCAAGCGGACGCTGCGTTTCCGCGCCGACGCCCGAGGCGAGAAACATCGGCACGATACCGAGTATCGCCACGCTCGCCGTCATCAGCACTGGACGCAGGCGCAGCGCGGTGCCACGCAGCACTGCCTCGCGTATCGACAAACCGCGACCGCGCAACTCGTTGAGGAAACTCACGAGCACGATGCCGTTCAACATCGCGACACCGAACACGGCGATGAATCCGATCGCCGACGGCACCGACAGATATTGCCGCGTAAGCGCGAGCGCGAGAATGCCGCCGATCGTGGCAAACGGCACGTTGGCCAGGATCAACATCGCGTGCCGCACCGAATTGAACGCGGTGTACAGCAGGATAAAAATGAAAAAAATCGTCGCCGGCACGATCAGTGCGAGCTTCGCCATCGCGCGTTGCTGATTGGCAAATGCGCCGCCCCATTCGGTCCAGTAACCCGCGGGCAGTTTCACCTGCTGCTCGATCGCGGCATTGGCTTCTCGCACGAAACCGTCGATGTCACGACCGCGCACATCCATCTGGATCACGGCATACCGCTGCAGCTGTTCGCGGCGCACGAAAGAATAACCTTCGGTCACGTCGATCGCGGCGACCTGGCCGAGCGCCACGATCGCACCGCTCGAACTGCGCAGCGGAATTTGCCGAATCGATTCGACCGAGGCCTTCGACACATCGTCAAGACGCACCGCAATGGCAAACCGCTTGATGCCATCCAGCAACATGCCAACCGCCTCGCCGCCGATGCCGTTGCGCACCACAGTCAGCACGTCCTGCGCATTCAACCCGTAGCGTGCGAGTGCCTCGCGATCCGCCGTCACCTTGATCTGCGGTTTACCCAGATTCGCTTCCAGCGAAAGATCGGCCACGCCGGGAATTTTCGCGAGCACCGCCTTCAGCGCCTGGCTTTGTCGATCGAGCTCGGCCAGATCTTCGCCGTACAGTTTCAACGCCAGCGTCGCGCGTACGCCGGAGATCAATTCCTCGACCCGCATCTGGATCGGCTGGGTAAAACTCGGCACCGTATTCGGCACCACCTCGGCCAGCGTTTGCTGCATCGCGCGTTCGAGCGCGCCGATATCGCGGCCGGTTTTCCATGTCTCCGGCGGTTTGAGCGCGGTGTAGATTTCCATGTAGTTGACGTCGGCGGTTTCGCCTTTCTCGGCGCGGCCGATCATTGCCAGCGTGGTCTCGACTTCGGGGAATTTCTTGAACGCATCGGCGATGGTTTTCGATACCGCGATCGATTCATCGAGCGATGTCGACGGGATCAAGGTAACCCGCCACATGATCGAACCTTCCTGCAGTTGCGGCATGAATTCCTTGCCGAGAAACGGGAATAACGCAAGGCTGAAAACCAGCGCCGCGCCCGCGATGGTGAGCGTCGTGCGCTTGCGCGCGAGCGCCCAGGCCAGCAGCGGCGCATAACCTCGCTTCAACCATGCGACCAGTCGCGTATCTTTCTCTTCGCCGGGTCGCAAAATCACTGATGCCAGCACCGGCACCAGCGTCAGCGCTAGCAGCAGCGAGCCCGCCATTGCCAGGCTGATCGTGATCGCCATCGGCTTGAACAACTTGCCTTCCAGACCCTCCAGACTGAACAACGGCAGGAACACCACGATGATGATGCCGATCGCAAACGCGATCGGATTGGCCACCTCGCGCGCGGCCGTCAGTACCGTGGCAGTTCGATCGACCGGTTCGCCGCGGGCACGCCGTTCGGCCATCAGCCGGAACACGTTTTCGATCATCACCACGGCGCCGTCGACCATCATGCCGATGCCGATCGCCAGCCCGGCAAGCGACATCAAGTTGGCCGACAAACCCATCTTGTCCATGCCGATGAACGCGATCAACATCGCCATCGGCAAGGTCACGATCACCACCAGTGCCGAACGCAATTCGCCGAGAAACAGAAACAGGATCAGCGCGACCAGCAACGCGCCTTCGATCAACGCACGCACCGCTGTGCCCACGGCTTTGTCGACGAGATCGGTGCGATCGTAAATCGGCTTGAGCACCACGCCCGGCGGCAACGCGCTGCGCACGCTGTCGAGTTTCGCCTTGACGCCAGCGACCACCGATTTTGCATTCTCGCCGATGCGCGCGAGCGCCATGCCGAGCACGACCTCGTTGCCATCGCGCGTCACCGCGCCGAAACGCGCGGCGGGGCCGGGCACGATCTGCGCGACATCACGCATGTAGACCGGATTGCCGTCGTCGCTCTTGAGCACGATTGCGCCGATGTCCTCGGCGTTTTTCACCAGGCCGAGGCCGCGCACCAGATATTGCTCGCGACCGACGTTGATCGAATTGCCGCCGACCTGGCCGTTGTTGTCCTGCAGCGCTTCCATCACCTGCTTGAAACCGAGCTGGTGCTTGATCAGCTTGAGCGGATCGAGCTGTACCTGAAACTGGCGCTCGCCACCGCCCCACGAAGTCACGTCATCGACACCTGGCGCGGTGCGTAACATCAGTCGCACGGTCCAGTCCTGCGCGGTGCGCAGATCCATGTCGCTGATCGTGTCGGCGAGTTTGCTGTCGGCACGCTCCACCGTGTACCAGAACACCTGGCCGAGACCGGACGTATTCGGTCCCATACCGGGTTTGCCGTAACCGGCGGGCAGGCGATCACCGACTTCCTGCAGTCGCTCGCTGACCAGCTGGCGTGCGAAATAGACGTCCATATCGTCGGCGAAATACACCGAGACATACGACAATCCAAACAAACTCACCGAGCGAATTTCCTGCACCTTCGGCAACCCCGCCATCGCCGACTCGACCGGAAACGTCAGCAGTTGTTCGACATCCTCGGCGGCGACACCGGGCGATTCGGTGTAGATATTCACCTGCACCGGCGTCACGTCGGGGAAGGCGTCGATCGGCACGGTGCGCAGCGCGCGATAACCGAACAATGCGATCACGGCGAATACGATCAGTACGAGAATTTTGTATCGCAACGACAATTCGACCAGACGATTCAGCATCGCAGTACTCCATCGCGGGAAAAAGAAAGATCACTCATCACTCGTCTCCCAATTGCGATTTGAGCATCCGCGCTTTCAGAACGTAGGCACCTTTGATGACGATGCGCGTGCCGGCGTCGAGACCTTGTTTCACGACAGTGAATTCGCCGCGCACCTCGCCCGCGACGATCGGCGCCACTTCGAAGTGCCCGCTGGTCTTTTCCGCGAACAGCACCGACTGTCCGTGCAATTGCACGATTGCGTCGGTCGGCACGACCAGCATCTGCGCGCTGGCCGTGGTGGCGATGAAGGCTTCGACGAATTCGCCGGTATGCAGCCGATCGCCGTCGTTGCCGACTTCGATGCGCACCGGCGTCGTGCGTGATGCCTCACGCGTGCGATGCGTCAACTGCAGCACACGGCCGGCACGCGACTGGCCGTGCGCGAGGATGCGCACAATCGCGCCGAGCGTGACCCTTTCGGCCGCGTCGGGCGCGAGCTGCGCTTCCACCCAGACGGTACTTTCATCGACCACGGTGAATAGAATCTTGCCGGGTTCGACGCGCTCGCCGACGATAAATTCATCGCTGGTGATGCGTCCGGCTTGCGCCGCCACGAGCGCGAATTCGCCGGTCGCGCTGGCCGATCCGCGTTTAAGCAACGCGGCAATTTCGCCATCGCCGACGCCATAAGCGCGCAGTCTGGCGCGCGCCTGGTCGCGACCGATTTGCGCCTCGCCATAACGCTTGCCCGATACCGCATCGGCGCCGAGCGCCTGCATGCGTTTCCATTCGCGTTCGCTTGCGATCAGCGCGCTTTGCGCTTCGGCCACATCCACGCTGGATAGCGTGACCAGCGCCTGACCGACCTTCACGGTGTCGCCAAGCCGGGCATGCCGGCGCACGATTTGTGCGGCGATGCGCGGCGAAACCAGCGCCGTCGCGTAAGCGTTGGCTTTGACCTCGCCCGGCGCGCGCAGCTCATCCTGCAGCGTGCGTTTTTCCGCGACCGCCGTGGCGATACCGAGTCGTTGTTGCGCGGCAGCGTCGACCAGCAGCGGGCTTGTCGCGACACTTTCGTCGACGTTTGGATCTTGCGCCAACACGTTTGTGCTCAAGACCACGAGCAGCAGGTTGCATAACCATTTCATGTTCATGGGTTCATTCCTGAGGGGATGGAAAACTGTTGTTGCCATGCAGCCAGGTGCTGAGCCCGCCACTCGCCGCCAGCCAGTCCGCCCATGCCTGCCACGCGCGCGCTTGCAAGCCGGTCGCGCCGAGTTCGGTATCGATGCTCTGCTTGAGTTGCACGAGATAATCCGACGTGCCGAGTTCACCCGCCTGCCACAAGCGCTGCAGCAAAACCGCACGTTCGGCGAGGCGTGGCGCGTGGCTGCTTTCCCATCCGCTCGACGCATCGCGCAAGGCGTTGTAGGAATCGGCGGCCTCGCTCGCCTGCGCATTCGCGCGCAGAAGTTGATCGCGCAGGCTGGCATCGGCCTGATCGACATCGGCGTACGCGGCAATCACTTCGGCGCGATAGTCGTTGCGCACGAACAGCGGAATGCGCAACGACACACCGATCAGGTTGTCGCGCAGCGGACCCGTATCGACTCGACCGGCGCTGATGCTGGTCACCGGATCGGCGCGACGTTCGCGCGCGGCGACCGTGGTGCGCGCTTGCGCTATTTCGGTATTCGCACGTGCCAGCCGGATCGTCGGCAAAGCATCGATCAACGATGTCGCGATGGAGGTTGGCTGCGCCGGCGGCAAAACGCGCGGCAACTCGGGTAACGAATCCGCATCACCACCGACGGCTACGATCGTGCGCCGCGCCTGCGCCTGATTCGCGAGCAATTCGGCGAACTGCGTGCGCGCTTCGAGCAAGGCGAGTTGCGCCAGATCGCGCTCCTGCGCCGGGATATCGCCGACAGCAAAACGCCGTTGCGCGAGATCGGCAAACTGCTGCAGCAAACGCACACGCTCGCCGCCGAGCGCGACTTGCGCGACGGCGACCCGATACGCGGCGTGTCCGCTCAGCCATTGCAGCCCGATCTGCTGATGCACTTGATCGCGCTCGGCTTCGGCAGCGCGCAATTCGGCGTCGCCGACATCGGCGCGGGCGCGACGTTTGCCCGACCAATCGATCGCCTGGCTGATGCCGACACTGCGCGTATTGACATCAGCGCGTTGCGCCGATACGTCGATCTCGGGGTTGTACAACGGCTGTTGCGCCGCCGCCGCGCGCGCGCGTTGCGCGGCCACTTTTGCTTGCGCCGCTTGCACGGCGGGGTTGCGCGCCAAAACCTCGCGCAGC
>JANXUW010000703.1 GCA_025351985.1 Pseudolysobacter sp. | reverse complement strand
CGCTCGGGATCGGCACGTCTGCACCGCGCGCCTTGGCCTCGGCAATGACTTTTTTCGCAGCGTCGAGCAGATCATTTTCGACCAGCGATTTGCCGATCGCAAAACCCGCCGCGGCGATAAACGTATTTGCAATGCCGCCGCCGACGATGAGCTGATCGACCTTGGCCGCGAGTGTTTCGAGCAGGGTCAGTTTGGTCGATACTTTCGAGCCTGCGACGATCGCGAGCAACGGCCGCGCCGGATGCAACAGCGCCTTGCCGAGCGCATCGAGTTCGGCGCTGAGCAACGGGCCGGCGGCGGCAATCGGCGCGAAGCGGATCACACCATGCGTGCTCGCCTGCGCGCGATGCGCCGTGCCGAACGCATCCATCACGAATACGTCGCACAGCGCCGCATATTTTTTCGCAAGCGTTGCGTCGTCCTTGCCCTCGCCGACATTCATGCGGCAGTTTTCCAGCAGCACGACTTCGCCCGCAGCCACGTCCACGCCATCGAGATAATCGCGCTGCAAGCGCACCGGCTGACCGAGCGCAGTCGCCAGCCATTCGGCGACTGGCTGCAAAGATTCGGACGCCTCGAAACTGCCTTCCTTGGGCCGCCCGATATGCGACATGACCAGCACTTTGGCGCCGGCATCGCGCGCGAGTTTGATCGTCGGCAGCGCGGCTTCGAGACGTTGCGTCGCGGTGATTTTGCCATCCTTGAGCGGCACGTTGAGATCCTCGCGGATCAGCACGCGTTTGCCGCGCAGGTCGAGATCGGTCATGCGGATAAAAGTCACGGGCGGCTCCGGTAGCGAGGCGCGACACAGCCGATGCCGTGTCGCGGCCACGCATTATGCCGTCATCAATCCTGCATGCAATGGGGAATCCCACTTGGCGCGATCAGCGATGACGTGCCCAGTAACCTTCATGAAAACGCCAGTTCGGACCGACATGCTCCCAGCTCGCCGCGCGATATTCGTAGCCGGGACGACCGCGCACCCAATAGCCGTTGGCCCAGACATGACGATGACCATCCCAGCGCCAGTAACCGGGTGCCCAGCCGTAACCGACACGCGGCGCGGGCACGACTTCGACCACGCGATCCGGCGGTGCCACACCGATGTTCACGCCGAGAAAAACCCCGGCGGCGGCAGGTTGCGACAGGGCGGCGGTCGCGAGTCCGGCCGCGACGATCAGCGATAAAAGTTGCTTGCGCATTTCAGCTCTCCTGGTTGATTGAATCGCGACGCGATGTTCTGCTGTCGCGAATAAAAAACGTTGGAGTAAGGTCAGCGTTGACCAAGCGAAGCGAAGCTATTCAGCTTTCGGCAAGCTGGAAAAACGCGACGAGTGCGCAAAAAAAATCCCTCGCCTGCAATGCAGTACGAGGGATTTTTTCAAGTCGAGAACGCGATCACCGTGCGGCGATCAGCGCCAGCGTGGTGTCGAGCATGCGGTTCGAGAAACCCCATTCGTTGTCGTACCACGACAGCACCTTGACCATCGTGCCGCCCATGACTTTCGTGAGTGTGGAATCGTAGATCGAGCTGCGCGAATCGTGATTGAAATCGACCGAAACGAGCGGCTTGGTATTGATGCCGAGAATGCCCTTGAACGCACCTTCGGATGCCTCTTTTATCACGGCGTCGATTTCTTCCTTGCTGGTTGCGCGTGCGGCGACAAAACACAGATCCACCACCGAGACATTGATGGTCGGCACACGCATCGAGAAGCCATCGAGCTTGCCGTTGAGCTCCGGCAATACCAGGCCCACCGCTGCAGCGGCGCCGGTCTTGGTCGGGATCTGGCTCATCGTCGCCGAACGCGCGCGGCGCAGGTCGCTGTGATAGACGTCGGTCAAAACCTGGTCGTTGGTGTAGGCGTGAATCGTCGTCATGAGGCCGTGCACGATGCCGATTTTTTCGTGCAGCACTTTCGCCAGCGGTGCCAGGCAATTGGTGGTGCACGATGCATTCGAGATCACCTGATGCGCGGCGGTCAGCGTGTGATGATTGACGCCGTAGACGATCGTGCCGTCGACATCTTTATCGCCCGGCGCGGAGATGATTACCTTCTTCGCACCGG
>JANXUW010000699.1 GCA_025351985.1 Pseudolysobacter sp. | reverse complement strand
ACATGCAAGGTCTGCCGCGACTCGCCGGCCCCGACGATGCGCTGGCAAACGTCCTCGCGTTTTATGCCAGCGCGCAGAAAATTCTTTCCGGCAGCGGCATGACCGTCAACGGTGTCGAGCTCAGCGAGCGCGGCAGCTGGAAGCTCGCGTTGAGCAACGGTTCGGAACTCGAACTCGGTCGCGAACAACCCGAGCAGCGCCTGCAACGTTTCATCAACGTCTATCCGCGTTTGCAGGCGGGACATGCCGGCAACTTTGAAAAAGTCGATCTGCGCTACAGCAACGGCTTCGCGATCAAATGGCCGGAGGCGCCAGCGAGCGCCACCCCACCCGCAGTCAAGAAACCGCAGCCGGCCGCGCCGGAACCTGCGGCAAGAGGCGTGACATGAAAGGCAAAGGTGAAAAGTCGCTGATCGTGGGCCTGGATATCGGCACCTCGAAGATCGTCGCGATCGTCGGCGAATACGCGCCGGGCGAACCGGTCGAGGTGATCGGCATCGGCTCGCATCATTCGCACGGATTGAAGCGCGGCGTGGTTGTCGATATCGAGTCGACCGTGCAATCGATCCAGCGTGCGATCGAGGAGGCCGAGCTTATGGCCGGCTGCGAAATCCGCTCGGTGTATGCGGGCATTTCCGGCAGCCATATCCGTTGTCTGAACTCGCACGGCATCGTGCCGATTCGCGACAAGGAAGTGACCGAAGGCGATCGAGAGCACGTCATCGAAGCCGCGCGCGCAGTCGCGATTCCAGCCGACCAGGAGCGTTTGTATTCGGAGGCGCAGGAATACGTGATCGACGGCCAGGAAGGTATTCGCCATCCGATCGGCATGAGCGGCGTGCGCCTCGAAGCGCGTGTGCATCTCGTCACCGGCGCGATGAGCGCGGCGCAGAATATTCGCAAATGCGTATCGCGTTGCGGTTTGAAAGTGGACGATCTGGTGCCGCAGCAAGTGGCATCGAGTTACGCCGTGCTGACGCAGGACGAGCGCGATCTGGGCGTGTGCCTGGTCGATATTGGTGCGGGCACCACCGACATCGCGATTTTCACCCAAGGCGCGTTGCGCCACACCGCGTCACTGCCGATTGCGGGCGATCAGGTCACCAACGATATCGCCGTGGCGTTGCGCACGCCGACTGCGCATGCGGAAGAAATCAAGGTCAAGTACGCGTGCGCATTGGCGCAGCTCGCGCACGCGGAAGAAACCATCCAGGTGCCGAGTGTCGGCGATAGACCACCGCGTCGTCTCGCACGCCAGACCCTCGCCGAAGTGGTGCAGCCGCGCTACGAGGAATTGTTTTCTCTCGTGCAGGCTGAGCTGCGTCGATCGGGTTACGAAAGTCTGGTCGCGGCCGGCATCGTGCTCGCGGGTGGCGCGTCGAAGATGGAAGGCGTGGTCGAACTGGCCGAAGAAATTTTCCACATGCCGGTCCGCATCGGCATTCCGCAGCATGTGACCGGGCTAGCCGATGTGGTCAGCAATCAGATCCATGCGACCGGCGTTGGCTTGCTGATTTATGGCAGCCGTCAGGAAACCCGTAACGCCAACGGCAGCCAGCGCAGCGGCGCGGCCAGTGGTTTGTGGGGCAAGGTGAAGAACTGGATTGCCGGCGAATTTTAGCGAAAAGAAAACAGGGCGGCGGCGCCTGGGCATCGATTGAAAAGCGCCGTCGAGTAAGGAAATGCAGTAGCGGACAGATTCAGGAAACGCGAGGCACGGATGTTTCGCAAAAGGCCCGAAACGGGCTTCCATCCCGGATGAAACGTCCGGGCTGGGCGGGGTGGTCAACGCCAGCCGCCCCCGTCGCCGGAGCAGTTCAGCGCCGGCGAACGACAACAATATTGGTAGTGTCCTTACGGAGGATGGGAAATGTTTGAATTAGTCGAAAAACTCGCACCGAACGCAATCATCAAGGTCATCGGCGTAGGCGGCGGCGGCGGTAACGCCGTGGCTCACATGGTTCTTTCACAGGTCGAAGGCGTGGACTTTTTGTGCGCCAACACCGATGCACAGGCGATGCGTAACAGCGGTGCCAAACTCACCGTGCAGCTCGGGGCGAATGTCACAAAAGGGTTGGGTGCAGGCGCGAATCCCGAGGTCGGCCGCCAGGCCGCGCTCGAAGATCGCGAGCGCATCGTGGAAATCCTGCAAGGTGCCGACATGGTGTTCATCACTGCCGGCATGGGCGGCGGCACCGGCACGGGCGCAGCACCCGTGGTGGCGCAGCTGGCCAAGGAAATGGGCATCCTCACCGTTGCGATCGTGACCAAGCCGTTTCCGTTCGAGGGGCGTCGCCGCATGCAGGTGGCGATGAAGGGTATCGAGGATCTGTCGCAGCATGTCGATTCGCTGATCACCGTGCCGAACGAAAAACTGCTGACCGTGCTGGGACGCGACGTGACGATGTTGTCGGCGTTCAAGTCGGCCAACGATGTATTGCTCGGCGCGGTCCAAGGTATTGCGGATCTGATCACGCGCCCGGGTCTGATCAACGTCGACTTCGCCGACGTGCGCACGGTCATGTCGGAAATGGGCATGGCGATGATGGGCACCGGCACCGCGAGTGGCGATGACCGCGCACAAGCGGCGGCCGAAGCGGCGATCAACAATCCGCTGCTGGAAGACGTCAATCTGTCGGGTGCGTGTGGAATCCTGGTCAATGTCACGGCCGGACCGAACCTGACCATGCGCGAGTTCGACGAGATCGGACAGGTGATTCACCAGTTCGCGTCGGAAGATGCGACGGTGGTGGTTGGTACCGCGCTTGATCCGGAAATGCAGGACGAAGTGCGCGTGACCGTGGTCGCCACCGGCTTGAATCGCGGTGTGGCAAAAATGCCGCTGCGCAAGGAAGAAGTGGTGCAGCGCACCAATGCGATTCGTCTGGTCGGCGCGCGTACCGGCACCGACAACGTGCCGTTCGACTACGCCGCCGCCCCGACGAGTTTCCGCAGCACGCCAGCCGCGCGCAATCACGCGGCAAGTGAAGCACCGAACTTGCCGGGACCGGAAACCCAGATCGACTATCTGGATATCCCGGCATTTCTGCGTCGTCAGGCTGATTGAAGCCCGCAAACCCGGTGCGTGTTGCCGCGCACCGGGAGAATTTTTCGGCTCGGTAGATCGATTTTGTGCGTGAAATCGATCGCCGCAGGAGACTATAAATACAAGTCTTCGTATGCGTTTTGATGAGTGCGGATGCGGTTAGTTCGCATTCGAAACGTGGGTTTGATCGATGCCAACATGTTGTGTAAACGCAACATGTTGTGGGGTTCTTGCCATGGTTTGCTTTCCACGGCAAAGCCGCTGTGCTAGCATCGCTCCGCAATCGCTCCTGCCCCACGGGACAAAAAAAAGAAATGATCAAACAACGCACGTTGAAAAATACCATTCGCGCGACGGGCGTCGGCATTCACACCGGTGAGAAGGTTTATATGACCTTGCGCCCGGCTGCCGTGGATACCGGCATCGTGTTCCGTCGCGTCGATTTGAAAGTACCGGTCGATATTCGCGCAAGCTGCGAGAACGTCGGCGATACCAGCTTGTCCACCACGCTGGTCAAGGGTGATGTCCGAATCGCCACTATCGAGCACCTGCTTTCGGCGATGGCCGGGCTTGGTATCGACAACGCTTACGTCGATTTGAGCGCCGCAGAAGTGCCGATCATGGATGGCAGCGCTGGCCCGTTCGTGTTCCTGTTGCAGTCTGCCGGCATCGAAGAACAATCTGTTCCGAAACGTTTCATCCGCATCAAGAAATCAGTGACGGTGCGCGATGGCGACAAGTGGGCGCGCTTTGAACCGTTCGATGGTTTCAAGGTCGGTTTTTCGATCGACTTCAACCATCCGATTTTTACCAAGCGCGCTTCGACGGCCGAAATCGACTTTTCTACAACGTCGTTCGTGAAGGAAGTGTCGCGAGCGCGCACCTTCGGTTTCATGCGTGATATCGAAATGTTGCGTGAGCGCAAGCTCGTGCTCGGTGGATCGATGGATAACGCGATCGTGCTCGATGATTATCGCGTGTTGAATGAAGACGGCCTTCGTTACGAAGACGAGTTCGTCAAGCACAAGATTCTCGACGCCATCGGCGACTTGTATCT
>JANXUW010000680.1 GCA_025351985.1 Pseudolysobacter sp. | reverse complement strand
TGTCGGGATCGTGCTCGTTGATCTCGATGTCGAATACGTCGATACCGGCGAATTTCTGGAACAGCACGCCCTTGCCTTCCATCACCGGTTTGGCGGCGAGCGGACCGATCGCGCCGAGCCCGAGCACGGCCGTACCGTTGGTGATGACCGCGACCAGATTGCCGCGCGCGGTGAGGCTGGAAACCTGACTCGGATCCTCGACGATCGCTTCGCACGCCGCGGCGACACCTGGCGAATAAGCGAGCGACAGATCGCGTTGCGTGACCAGCGATTTGGTCGGCGCAACCTTGATTTTTCCGGCGGGCGCCTGGCGATGATATTCGAGAGCGGCTTGTTTGAGTTCTTCGGCAGTGGCCATGGGCAGACGCTGTGTGGCTGAGACGCCGGGCGGCGTCCGGGATGACGATAATGGGTGCGCGAGCCGCGATAGTCAGGCTTCGACGCGCGGCGAAAGACTATACCACAGCGTGTTTATGCCTCTTCGGCCGTCTCGGCGAGGTTGCCGCGACGCGCGAGAAATTCCTGCTCGACGCGCTCCATCCGGATGCGATTGGCGAACAGCGAAAACGCCAGTTGCCCAGCCAGGCCGCGCGCGCGACTGAGCCAGTGCGGCACATACAACGGTGGCTTGATCGTGCCGTCTTCGAAAAATGGTTCGAGCCGCAACGCATCCATTAGGGTCATCTTGCCAGCGAACAGATTGCGGCAAACATGAAAACGCCGATGCTTGAGCGCGAGCCGAAAATACGTGTGCACCGAAAGCAATCCGTGCAAGTACACCGTGTCCTTGGTGAATGCAGCGCCACCGGTCAGCGGTACACCGCGGAACACGCGCATCGCCGAACTGAATCCATCCTCCTCGCTCTGGCCTTCGCTGAGAAAAAACTTGAACACCTCGATGAAGTCGGCGCCGCGCAAGGCCATGTCGATCGCGACGATGCGCAGCGAGATGCGTTGCATGCGTTCGATATCGATCTGGCCGGTGATGAGCTCGGCGAACGTGGCCAGACCTTCCTGTGTCGCGGTAATGCGCGGCGAGTTGCGCGCGAAACTGCTCAGCACCGGTTGCTCGCGACCGTTCAACGCGGTCAGCGAGTGCACAAACGCTTCGTGTTCGAGCAACTGATGTACGTCGTATTCGGAGAACTCGGTGGCAGAGCGCAAACGGATGCGCGTCGGCCCGGCCGCGGCCTTCGACACGAGATCGGGATCGACCACCACGCTGATCTTGTGATGTACAAAAAACGCATCGACCTGCTTTTGCAATGTCGCCTGTACCTGTTCGGCGCTGAGGTGATATTCGGCCTGGTCGATCAGATCGCCCTCGCCAAGTTCGTGCGCGACCGAGATGAAATGCCGCGCCGCATCGACGTTATTGACTTCGCTACCGGGCAACGCATCGCCGGGCTTGCCGTACAGGCGAATCGAATAGTCGCTGACTTCGGCTGTGCCAAGATTTTCCAACAATTCGGTGGCGATGCGCCACGAAGAAATCGTGCGTCGCAGATAATCGCCGAGCGGATGTTGCGCGTCGCAGGCGGCATGGATACTCGCCAGCTCGGCGCGCGTGGCGCTGTAGTCGTGCGTCGCATAAACGATGGTCGGCAACGTAGTGTTACCGCGTCGCCAGTCCGCCAGAAATTGCTGTTGCGCGGCGGCTGGCCAACTCACCGAAGCGAGCAGATGAATACCTTTGACCGCAGCGACGAGGCGCCGGTCAAGCGTGGCGTAATAGGGGGAATCCGTGTTGCCGGTAGCGGCTATGTCCATGCGTGAATCCTGCCCGGACACTTGCAGTCTGGCAAGTATTCAGGCGCATGGCGCCGGGAGGTGCGGGATTAGCGCCGTGCGCGCAGCAAGGGCAGGCCGGCGAACAGCGCCAGCAATCCGCTCAAGACGAGTACCGACCATAACGAAAGTGCGGGCAAGGCCGGCGGATCGGCTTCGATACGCACACCCACAACCTGGAACAGCAGATCGGGAGCGACGATATGACCGACGAAATTTCCGGCAATCTGACAATTATCGAAGGTGGCCCAGTTCGGGCACGCCGGCCCGCCCGGGAAATGTCCGCCAGGGTTGCGCCAGACCGCCGGGCTATCCGACTGCATGGTGCGGGCTTCCCAGACAAAGTTGCCGTTGACGTTGAAGTTGCTGAGCGCCTGCAACTCGACCCAATAGTGTCCGGCCGGCAATTTGCACGCGGTCGGAAAAGTCACGCTCATCACGTTGCCGGACGTATTGAAAGTCGGCACCACGTTGTTGGCCTGGCAGAACAACACCTTGTCGTTCGGCAGACCGTTGCCATC
>JANXUW010000675.1 GCA_025351985.1 Pseudolysobacter sp. | reverse complement strand
CACGCAGTGTCGCATGACCTACCTGCACACTAGCGCGAGTTGGCGGCATACCAATACGACTTTAGTCGAAAAAGCAGCGGGTTTCGACCAATGGCCAATAGTGTCGGCGCGATGCGCAGCGCAGTCTCTGAACCTCGTTTCATAAACTGCCGCGCTAGTCGGCTTGCACGCCACAAGTTGCAGGAAAGGCGACAAAAAAAATACAGCACGTCGATAGCAGAGTTGCGTCAGACACACATCAATCGGGGAGAACAGGCATGGCAAACTCAAGCACGCAGAGCGGCGGCGCACTTACGACAGGGCACAAGCGCGTCATTTTCGCGTCCAGTCTTGGCACCGTTTTCGAGTGGTACGACTTTTATCTTTACGGCTCGCTCGCCGCGATTATCGCGAAGCAGTTTTTCTCCGGACTGAATCCGACCAGTGCGTATATTTTTGCGCTGCTCGCCTTCGCCGCCGGTTTTGCGGTGCGTCCGTTCGGCGCATTGTTGTTCGGTCGTTTCGGCGACATGATCGGGCGCAAGTACACCTTCCTGGTCACGATCGTGATCATGGGTTCATCGACCTTCCTCGTCGGTTGTCTGCCGAATTACGCCAGCATCGGTGTCGCCGCGCCGATCATCCTGATTGCGCTGCGACTGTTGCAAGGCCTCGCGCTCGGTGGTGAATACGGTGGTGCGGCAACCTATGTCGCGGAGCACGCGCCGCCGGGCAAACGCGGCCTGTACACGAGCTGGATTCAAACCACAGCCACGCTGGGATTGTTCCTGTCGCTCGTGGTGATCCTGATTTGTCGCCTGAGCCTCGGTGCTGCATTCGACGATTGGGGCTGGCGCATTCCGTTCCTGATCTCCGCGGTGCTGCTGATGGTGTCGGTGTATATCCGCATGCAGTTGCAGGAGTCGCCGCTGTTCCAGCAGATGAAGGCCGAAGGCAAATCCTCGAAGGCGCCGCTGACCGAATCGTTCGCGCGCTGGGGCAACGGCAAAGTCGTGCTGCTGGCATTGTTCGGTGCGACGGCGGGCCAGGCCGTCGTGTGGTATGCCGGCCAGTTCTATTCGCTGTTCTTCCTCACGCAGACCTTGAAGATCGATAGCACCACGGCCAATCTACTGATCGCCGGTGCGCTCGCGATCGCCACGCCGTTCTTCGTGTTTTTTGGTTGGTGGTCGGACAAGATCGGCCGCAAGCCGATCGTGATGGCGGGCTGTCTGATTGCCGCGCTGACCTTTTTCCCGATCTTCAAAGGTCTCACGCATTACGGCAATCCGGCCATCGAACAGGCGCAGGCAAGCAATCCGGTCAGCGTCGTCGCCGACCCGGAAACCTGCAGTTTCCAGTTCGATCCGGTCGGCAAGAAAGTATTTTTGAGCTCGTGCGATATCGCCAAAGCCAAGCTCGCCAAAGCCGGTGTGCCGTATGAAAACGTTGTCGCTCCGGCGGGCAGTGTCGCCACGGTCAAGATCGGTTCGAATACGCTGAGCTCGTTCGAAGGTGTGATGCTCGATCCAACCGCGCTCAAGGCAGCGCAGGACGGATTTGCCAAGCAGATGGATGACGGCCTGAAAGCCGCGGGCTATCCGGCCAAGGCTGATCCGGCACAGATCAACATCGGCATGATGTTGCTGCTGCTGACGATCCTCGTGATCTACGTGACGATGGTCTACGGACCGATTGCGGCGTGGCTGGTCGAGTTGTTCCCGACCCGCATCCGCTATACCTCGATGAGCTTGCCGTATCACATCGGCAACGGCTGGTTCGGCGGATTCCTGCCGACGACCGCGTTCGCTCTGGTCGCGTTGACCGGCAACATCTATTACGGCTTGTGGTATCCGGTGATCGTGGCGAGCGCCACCTTCGTCATCGGTTGCTTGTTCCTGCGCGAAACCAAGGACGTGGATATCTCGAAGTAAGAGTTGGCGTTTGGGCGCCGCTGCTCCCCGGCGGCGCCATGATCGGTGCCGATATCTGGCACCGATCACTTTTCGGGAGATAAAAAAACGCCGCATGACGCGGCGTTTTTTGTGACCTGAAACTTTGCGATGGAGCAGTTGAAATCAGGCGCGCTTGATCAGTCCGATCAGGAACAGCAGGATGATTGCACCGATCGCGGCAAAGAGGATTTCGCCGACAATGCCTGGCAAGCCCAGATTCAAACCCAATCTGGGAAATAGCCATCCGGCCAGAAACGCGCCGACAATACCGACCACGATATTGCCGATCAGGCCAAAGCCATGACCTTTCACGACCTGGCCAGCCAACCAGCCGGCAATCGCACCGATTAACAGGAAAATGATGAGAGCTTCAACAGTCATGCGGGTATCCCCAAGAGACTCGATCGGATGATCGCGTTGGCATTCTGCACCGATTGGGTGACGCTCACCTAGCGAAAGTTTCCGAGCCGCGCATGGCGCACGCCCTAGGGTTGCGCGCGCGAGTCGGGCGTTTTGACCACGTTGGCGTCCGCCGATTGCGCCGCCTTGATCTGCGCGGCGCGCGTCTGCAACGCAGCAGCGCGGATCGATGCGACTTCACGATCCGCGAGCAGTGTCGCATCGGTGCGCGAACTCGCACCCATGCGACTATCGAGCACCTGCAGAATCGTGCCGATCACGCCGATAACTGCAAGCACGAGTCCGATCGCGAGCAGACCCGACGAGCGCGTGGAAAACGCGATCGCAAATCCGGCAATTAAAGCAGCAATGAAAAACCAGCGCATGATGACCGATCCAGGTTGTGCTACGCGACAATAGTCTAAACGGTTTTATGATAATCGCCGACGCGCTCGACTTCGTTCTTCGAACCGAGTATCACCGCAATGCGCTCGTGCAGTGATGTTGGCTGCACATCGAGTATGCGCTGATGCCCGGTGCTCGCTGCACCGCCGGCCTGCTCGACGATAAAACTCATCGGATTGGCTTCGTACAGCAGGCGCAGTTTGCCGGGCTTGGAGCTGTCGCGGGTATCGCGCGGATACAGGAATATGCCGCCGCGCGTAAGAATGCGATGTACATCGGCGACCATCGAGGCGACCCAGCGCATGTTGAAATCACGACCACGCGGCCCGGTCGTTCCGGCCACGAGCTCACTGATATAACGCTGCACCGGCGCTTCCCAATGACGCTGGTTCGACATGTTGATGGCGAACTCGCTGGTCTCTTCGGGAATGCGCAGATTCTGCTGCGATAAAATAAAACTGCCCATTTCGCGATCGAGCGTAAACACATGCACGCCGTCGCCGAGCGTCAGCACCAGCAAAGTGTTCGGCCCGTACACCGCATAACCGGCGGCGACCTGCTTCCCACCGGGCTGCAGAAATGCCTGTGCATCGGGTTCGTTCACGCCCTCCGGGCAACGCAGTACCGAGAAGATCGTGCCGACCGAAATGTTGACGTCGATGTTCGACGAGCCATCCAGCGGATCGAACACCAGCAGATATTCGCCCTTCGGATAGCGGTGCGGAATCGGGTGCGGGTCGTCCATTTCCTCGGAAGCGAGCGCTGCGAGATGGCCACCCCATTCGTTCGCTTCGAGCAGGATTTCGTTAGACAGCACATCGAGCTTTTTCTGTACCTCGCCTTGCACGTTCTCGCTGCCCGCGCTGCCGAGCGCGCCGCCGAGCGAACCCTTGCCGATCGCAATGCTGATCGATTTGCACGCGCGCGAAACCACTTCGATCAGCAAGCGCAAATCGGCGTTGATGAGGCCTTTGGCGCGTTGTTCCTCAAGCAGGAAACGGGTGAGCGAAACAGGTTGCATGGATGACTCCGCAGGATGGGATGCCGAGCATTGTCGCGGCTGTCGCGACGAAAGCAAGTCTGCCGTCGCGATCGATGATTACGCGGATGACTACGCGGCGGTGGCACGATGCGACAATGGCGCATGCAAACCGCGCGACGATCTCAATCCGGATTTTTTTCTTGCGCGCGTGCGTGTGCATTGCTGCTCACATGTCTGATCCTCGGTTGCGCACGCGTCAACCTCTCGCTCGAACACCAGGCCTACGTCTGGCAACGCGTGTGGACGCCTGCGGTCATTGATGCGGTGCATGCGGCGCCCGCCGATTTTTCCGCACTGCGTGTTCTCGTCGTGGAAATGCGTAGCGATGGCGAACTGCAGCCGATAAATCCCGCACTTGCCGCGCTCGCGCAAACCGGTTTGCCGGTCACCGCGGTCGTGCGTATCGATGGCCAGCTTGCACCAGCGAGCAGCGCCGTGTTGCTGCCGATCCTGACTTCGCTGCAACAACAATTTCGCAATGCCGGTATCGGTTTGCGCGGTATCGAAATCGACCACGATTGCGCCAGCGCGCGTCTGCCGCAATATGCGATCTTGTTGGCTGAGCTGCGGCAGAAACTGCCACTCGAGTTACGCCTGTCGATCACAGCATTGCCGACCTGGTTGCAAACCCGCGATCTCGAAACAGTGCTCGCGCCGGTCGATGAGGCGGTGTTGCAAGTGCATGCGGTGCAGAATCCGAATCGCGGTTTGTTTTCGCGCACGCAAGCCGCAACGTGGATCGCCGCATTCGCCGCACGCAGCAATAAACCGTTTCGGATCGCGTTGCCGGCGTATGGCTCACGCGTGGATTGGGATGAAAACGGTCGTGTGGTTGCGGTCACCAGCGAAACATCGGCATCGCGCGCGGGCAGCGAGCAACGCGAACTGCGTGCCGATCCGCGCGAGGTCGCCGCGCTGTTGCAAGCGTTGCAGCGCGATCCGCCGCCGCATCTGGCGGGTATCGTCTGGTTTCGTTTGCCAACCGTCGATGATCAGCGCGCCTGGCGCACAAGTACCTTGCATGCGGTAATCGCCGGACAACCGTTGCGCGCGGATGTGCGCGCGCAATTGTCGTTGCGTGAAGCGCCGGGCCTGTACGACGTGCTGCTGGAAAACCACGGCAATCTCGATGCCGATCTGCCCGCATCGATCCGTGTCGCGGCATCCGGTTGCCAAGCCGATGGACTCAACGGTTATGTTTTGACCGACGAAGAAACCTTGCCCGCGGAAAAAGATTTGCGCTGGCAATTGCAAAAATCCGCGCGCCTTGCAGCCGGCCAGCAGCGTATTATTGGCTGGCTGCGTTGCGCGGATTCTTTGTCGGGGAGTGTCATTCATGTCGAGCCGTAAATACCTTTTTTCTGCGCTGGCTTTGTTGCTCAGCACCGCCATGCCTGCGCTCGCCTGCGGCCCGGATTTCCCGCAACAATTGCTCGCCGATCGGCGCGATACCTTGCTGGTCTTGCCGGAAGGCACGTTCGACTTTGAAGTCTCGCGTTTGGCACCTGCGCCGACCGATAAATTCAAGGCGATCGAAGCCGGTCCGTGGGAAGAACCGACCGCGCTGCGCGACAAGGTCGATCACGACAGCCTGCGGCCCGAAGAAGTCGAAAAATTAATACGCGCGCGCAGCCAGCCCGATGCGGAAAAAGCCTATGCGGAAGGTGACGGATTGTCCGAGGAACTGCGCGCCTACACCGCAGGCGCCGTCGCCTTCGGCACCGACCAGTATGCCGCCGCACTGAGTCGCTTCGATGCCGTGCTGGCGTTGCCCGTGAGTGAGCGCGCGCTGCGCGGCACCTGGGCGGCGTACATGGCTGGTCGCAGCCTGGCCAAACTCAATCGCAACGACGATGCCATCGCTGCGTTTATGCACACGCGCGAACTCGCC
>JANXUW010000672.1 GCA_025351985.1 Pseudolysobacter sp. | reverse complement strand
ACTGCGCGCCGGGGAATTTCTCGCCGAGCATGCCCATGAACGGGATCGAGCCGCCCTCGCCCTGATACGCGGCCGGCGCGCCGAAAAACGTCTGCGACGCGGCGTCGACCGATTGCTCCAACCACGACGCAAGTGCCGGCGCTTCCCAGCCACTACCCGCCTTCTCCAGCTCGAACGTGACCTTGGCGCCATACGGCGGATCGCTTTCGAGCAGGCGCTTGACGAACTCGCCACCCTTCTGCGCATCCAGTGTCGGCGGCACACGCAGACTCAGCTTCACCGCCGTGAACGGGCGCAGCACATTGCCGGCTGAATCGAGCGGTGGCAATCCGTCGACGCCGGTGATCGACAGCGCCGGTCGCCACGTCCGGTTGAGGATGAGTTCGGTCAGATCGGCATTCATCGGCCGCATGCCTTCGACCCATGGGAATTTCGCGTAGACATCGTCGCCGAGAATCTCGGCCGTGCGCGTCGCCTGTTGCCGGCGCTGCGCGGGGATCTCGACATGCAATGCCTGTGGCTTGATGGTGCCGCTGACGTCGTCCTCCAGACGCGACAGCACCTGGCGCAGGATGCGAAAACTCGATGCGACAATGCCGGACGCGTCGCCCGAATGGACGCCTTCTTCAAGCACGTTAACGACCAGGTTGCCGCCGGTCAGGCCGCGCAGCGACGTCGTCAGCCAGAGCTGGTCGTAGTTGCCGCAGCCGGAATCGAGACACACGATCAGCGACGGCTTGCCAATCCGCGCAGCCAGGTGCTCGACGTAATACGGCAGGTCGTTGCTGCCCGATTCCTCGCACGCCTCGATCATCACCACGCAGCGCGCATGCGCAATGCCCTGCGCCTGCAGCGCCAGGATCGCGGCCAGCGAACCGAAGATCGCGTAACCGTCATCCGCGCCACCGCGACCGAACAACTTGTCGCCTTCGATCACCGGCAACCACGGCCCGAGATGTTCGGCCCAGCCGGTCATTTCGGGTTGCTTGTCGAGATGGCCGTACAGCAATACGCAATCATCGCCGGTGCCAGGGATGTCCATGAAGATCAGCGGCGTGCGACCCGGCAGGCGCACGATTTCGAGCTGCATATCCTTGATCGGCTGTTTTTTCGCCCACGTCGCGAGCTGCGTTGCAGCCTGCTCCATGAAACCGTGCTCGACCCATTGCGCATCGAACATCGGCGACTTGTTCGGAATCTTGATGTACTCGACCAACTCCGGAACGATCTGGCTATCCCACAGATCGGCAACAAAATCACGCACACGATTGGTATCCACAAGCACCTCGGGTTCAACCAGATAAATTCAGACGCACAGTTTAACGCGGCGCGCGCAGGCTGTGCAGAATCGCTGCAACTCGGCGCACGCATTACGCTAAACTTCGCGCCCGAATCCATCGCCATTGAGCCACGCATGATCCTGCCCCGTTATCACATCGCGCCATCGCTGATTCCGGGCGCGGGCAAAGGTCTGTTTCTGGATGAGCCGGTGGCACGTGGCGCACTGATCACGGCACCCGACGATATCCGGCGTGTGTATCGCTGGGACGAGGTCAACGCCTTGCCGAACGCCGCCGAATTATTGCCGGCGACGGTGCGCTGGTTTCAGGATTACTTCACGATCAGCGACGACTGGCCGGATGAGTGTTACATCAACCACGCGTTTGCGCCGAGCGGGTTGTGGCATCTCGGCTTCGTGTTTGCGATGCGGGATTTACCAACGGACACCGAGATCACGGTCGATTATCGCCACCTGCTCGCACCGGGCCAGGAAGAGGATTTTCGCGATGCCTTGAGCGGCGAAAAAATCATCGGCTTCAGTTGGGCCGAAAGCCTCGGTATTTCGACGCGGCAATTGTCCGAACTGCTGCGTTGAACGAGTCGAGCCGATGCGCCTGCTGACCGCCGCCGACTATCGCCGCATGCGCTGGAAAAACGATCTCGGCTGGACCACCGAAATCGCCGTTTCTCCCGCCGATGCGCAAACCGACTACGACTGGCGCGTGAGCATCGCCGAGATCGAAAGCGATTGTGCGTTCTCGGCTTTTCCGGGATTCGATCGCAGCTTGCTGGTATTGCACGGCGCAGGCATCGAACTGAGCTTCGACCAAGCGCCGAGCGTGACCTTGCACGAGCGCGACCGCCCCGCGCAGTTTGCCGGCGAATGGCAGGCGGCGTGCCGATTGCTGGATGGTCCGACGCGCGACTTCAACGTGATGACCCAGCGCGGCATCGTCAGCGCCGAATTGCTGCATCGCCCGCTGGTCGGCGCGATGTGGTTTCAGGCCAATGCGCAAACCGAATGGCTGATCCATATGCTGGCCGGCAGCGCGAAAATCGCGGGCCTCGCGCAGCCGCTCGAAACCGGCGGCAGTTTGTGGTTATCGCCGCATAGCGGCCATCGGTTGCTCGATGGCGGTGGCGATTTGCTGGTGGTCAAGTTCACGCGCATTGCTGCGAATGCCACGACGGAAATTTCATCGCACGGGTTGTCGTTGCATCCGGATTCGCGGCCTTCGGATTCGCCGGAAAAATAATCCGCGCGGCGGCGATTTATTCGCCAGCGCGCTGGCCGCGTCGACGGCTGCGTGCGCGCAACGAATGCAGCGGCAACGCAATCAGGCCGAACAATCCAATCAGCCAATGCGCCAGTGAGGCAATATCGCGCCAGCCTTCGTCGCCGAGGTAGTACAACAGGTAACCCGACAGCGCGAGCACCGCAAACAGGCTCACAACCGTGATGCCGCTGTAGCGATTCCGTCGCAACGCCCATGCTGCGGGAATATGCGCCGCCCACAACAGTCCGCCGAGCCATAATGCGGCAAACGCGAACGCGCCATGCACACGTAGCGCCCATGCTTCGAGCGGATGCGGCAGAAAACCGAACTCGGTTTTTTCGCGCAGATAAAAATGCAGGATCAACCAGACCGCGCCTGTCAGCCAAGTGCCGCCCAGAATGGCATAGACCAGATATTCGCGACGCTGCGACAAGCGCGCGGGTTGGCGATGGACGATGACGGTGCGCAGTTTCATTCGCCGCGCAGAGTACGCCATCCGCGCCGCGAATCGTAGCGGCAAACCTGCGCGGCGTAGCGCGGCAACAATTTCGCCGCGATGCGCGCATCGGCCAACACGATCTTGGTCAGCGCGTCGGCATGCATGCAGCTCGGTGCGATCACGCTGACCGAACTGTGCGTGCCGACCGCGCGACGCCGGTTGCCATGAACATGCGGACCGAGCCAACCACTTGCATCACGACGACGCTCGAAATATCCGGCGCTGGTCGCGACCGCGGCATCGCGAAGTTCGAGCAGCGGCAGAATATTTTGCGGCGCGCGCGGATCACGCACCGATACCGTTTGCGCCGCCGTACCGAATACCGCGAGATCGCCGCCAGCGTTGACGCCGCCCGCCGTCGCGCCCGCAGCGCGCAAAATGCGCAGCGCGCAATCCACCGCATAACCTTTCGCGATACCGCCGAGATCGATCCACAGCGCGCGCCGCAGACGCACTCGCGAGTCCGACAGCAATTCGATATCGGACCAACGTGCCGCTAGATCAGGCTCGATACTGTTCTGCGGGCGCGGCAAAAAATTCCATGCGACCAGTTGCGCGGCGATGGTCGGATCAAAACGTCCACGCGATTCCTGCGCGAATGTCAGCGCGGCCTGCAGCACGTGCCATGTATGCGGATCGACGTGCACGATGCGGCCGACCGGCGCGCGATGCAGACGCGCGAGGTCGCTGTCGGAGTCATGGAAACTCATGCAGCGATGGATCGCCGCAATCTCGGCGAACGCGGCATCAATCGCTGATACGGCATCGGCTTCGGCCAGACCATCGACGCGGATTTCGACCAACGTGCCGAGCCACGGCCGCGCGCGTTGCATCTGCACGATCTCAGCCCGACGTCGGCTTGAGCACTTGCGTATAAAGCTGCACAAGTCGGCGCACGCCGTCGGTGAGATGGCGGCACGACAAGGTAGCGCCGGAGATATTGCGGATGTCGCTGTCGAGTCGCAGTGAGTCTTGCGCGGTTTTGCCGACGAACTGTTTGCGCCACGCCGGCAAACGAATTTCCGCACCGTGCGTCTCGCGATATTCTAGCACGTCGAGCGCGATGATCTTGCCGTCGTTATCCAGCGCGAGCGCGTAGCTGATCGCCTCGGCCTTGCCGATCACCTGATCGACGATCAGCCAGCCGAGGTTTTTTTGACCCGCACGCGCCTGCCAGATTTTCGGCGCGGAAATCGACAATGCCGCCTCGCCTTGATCGAGCGCGCGTCGCTGCGCTTCGGTCAAGCTCAACGGCGCATCGACAAAACCATCGGCCTGCGCAAACGCCGCGCGCTGCGCCTGCTCGACGCTCATGTATTGCACCGCGTAGGCCGCGTGATACGCCGGCAACGCGGCCGCGGCACCGAGCGGAATCAGCCAACGCAGTTGCATACGATTGCTCCGTCAGACAAAAGCGTGATCAGAACTGGAAGCCGACGCCGAGATCGAATCGATTACGATCCGATTCGTTGCGGAACTGCTGGTAGTCGGCCTTGAACACCACGTTCGGATTGAGCCAGTAATTCACGCCGGCGGTCCAGAGTTTGGACGTCACGAGCGGATCGACGCCCAATCCGAGCGGAATCGCTTCGTACGATGCCGCGGTGTTGTATTCCTCATAGCGCACGAACGGCGCGATCGCCGAACCATCGTGTTCCCACGCACGCCACGCGCCTTGCACATAACCGCCCCAGAACGACTTCGGCACCGGTGTCGGATTGCCGATGAA
>JANXUW010000658.1 GCA_025351985.1 Pseudolysobacter sp. | reverse complement strand
AATAAGGAAATTCATTAACTCATACATTTTTTCATTCGATAATTGTAAACGTTTTCCAACGGCCTCGATTGTTTGATATTGGGGAATTGCTAGTAACCCATTGATGGTTTGATAAAGCCAGGTATTATAGTAAGTCATTTGAATTTCATTTGATACCCGGCCCTTGATGGGTATTCGATTTTTGATTTGTCTGTTTTGTGCTAATTTCAAATCAAGTTGTTTCCTAAGATAATGTCTTAGTTCAGAAGTCGCAGCCTTTTCAAAATCAACAAATTGCGTTCAGCGCCCGAGTCAGGCTAATGCTCTTTCTTTAATCTTTTCTTCTAAAAAAGAAAGAGCACGGCATTCGGGACACATATTGTGCTTTACTCAAAAGAGCGCCTACCCTCCGGCATCCTGCCTCCGCCCCGTCGCTGCGCGACGGCCTACGGTGGCCTTCCCTGGCCACCTAAAGCCAATCGGCATCCGCTGCGCGGATCAGAATTTCATTGCGCAGCACATACGCTGTGGCGCTGTGGCGGCTTGTGACTGCGGTTTCTTTACCCCCGCGGGGCGCGCTACGCGCGCTGGTTTTGCAGGAAGGCGTGTGTTGGGCTTTAGATATGAGGTGCTGTGGATGATTCTGCGGGCTTCTGCGCGCGGCGGGATCAAAAGCGTCAGTATCCTCTTGCCGATGTCGTGTGTTCGCGGCTACGGGCCGCTGATAGCGGCGTTCGACGGGAAAGCAGGGCAGGGGGGACAGCGGTGCCAAGTCGTGGCTAGCGTCGCTTGTTGAGAAATATTCCTTTTTTATATTAAACTGGCGGTGTTGTTTCATTGTTTGGATGAACGCTTATGACTGCTTCCGTTGTGAAATTGGCCACCTTGCGGGAACTGATTGCTGCCAAGTCGGTGCGGGCGGCATCGATTGTGGGCGAGAAAGGCGGCTGGGCGGTGGCCGTGCGTTTTGGTCAGGCCGAGCGGGTGCTGGCCGGCAAGGACGGGGCACCGCGGCGGTTTACTCGGCTGGATACGGCGGCGCGCCACTTGCTTGATCTGGGGCTGGTGTCGTTTGAGGTGCACGGGGCAGATTACGAGGAAGCGCCGGCACGATCGGCGCGGCCGGATCGATCCACGGCGATGAAAGCAGCGCATTCCTATGGGGCTTGGCTGAAACGCGAAGTTGAGGAAACGCAGACGGCAATCGCCCGCGGTGACATGCCGGTGCTCAGCGAGGCGGAGATGGAGGCGCGCTGGGCGGTGAGGCGGGCGGAGCGCGAGCAGCGCCGGCGTGAGGCGGGCGCGTGAGTGCTGGATCCTCCGGCCAGGTGCTCGCGCTGGAATACGCGCTCGCGGCCGATCAGGATCTGGATGCGATTGCGGACTACTACGAAGACCAGGACGCGTGGCAGGCGGCGCTTGATGTGCCGGAGCGGATTCGCGAGGCAGCCAAGTTAATTTGTCATGCGCCGCGGGCGTGGCCCATCGGTGTCAGTGGCGTGCATGAGCGCGTACTCAGCGATTTGCCGTTTCGGATTGCCTACCAGGTCACGCGCACGCACGTGCGGGTGTTGCGCATCAAGCACACGCTGCAGAGGTGGCCGTAACGGAGCGACTTTCTGAAAAATCAGTGTTTTTAACCTTTTTGAAACAAAAAAGAAGGCATCATTTGGCCGCAGGGTGGGCAAGGAGATCACAATGATCGAAGCATGGTTAATCGGCGGTAAGGCAGCGCATACACGGATCGAACTGGACAGCGAACTTCCCTTGGTGTTGCCTCTGTCCTTGCCCGACGGGGAAACCATCAATTACCACTACGTGGGTGATCTCGTCCTGCATGCGGACAAGACCGTGCGTGTGTTTCGGCACGACTCGATTCGCGCGGAGGAAATTACCTCGTTTGTGCGGCTGAAGCACACGCCGCTTTCCCCGACGCATCGCGCTGCACGCGGCACCGGCCAGTCCGGATTTTCCCCGTCGCCCTCGCGGGTCAGCTTGCGCTACGAGTAGCCGCGGCAGAGTCTGGGAAATCCGTATGGAAATGATGATACGACGCCATTTGTCGCGCGTAACGTATAACGGCGTGACACAGGCCTTTGAGGGTCGATTTGTAACCCTCGCTGAGGACGTTGTGTTCGAGGGCGTGACGTTACCGCAACTGCGCGCGGAGGGCGCACGCAAACTTGTCATTTTTCTGGCGAGCTGCGTACGCCGCGGGCAAAGTCCTTACCGGATTGCCGAGGGGGGGTAAAGGCAGCAAGATCCGTGCGATTTGCTAACCGGCAATGAGCCGTCGCCGGCATAAGCTCCTGGGGGCGGTGCTATTACCGCTAACCAACGGTGCTGAATCTATCAGCGGCTGTCCGTACTTTTGCGCACATTGCTGCGCCATGATCGAGGCGCTCAGGCGCTGAGGACACATCGCCTGCTTGACAAGTCCACCACGGAACGCATGACGACGGAAACGGAAAACTACGGCAGCCGCATGTCGGCATAACCTTAGGCCAAGACTCTCGGAAGATCGCTCCATCGCGTCGTGTAGGCAGGGGACATTGCGGCGCGCTTCATCGCCCAGGCACGCGGTGCCGAAAAACCGGCCGTACCTGGCGCAATCGCACCGCGTCCCCATTTTGCTGTTGCGGCATCCAGTACGGTCATCAGCCGAGCGCGTTTTTCTGTTGCTTCGCTTGCGCTGGCGAATAGCGATCCTTGCTGCAACGCTGCCGGGCGAATATCAGTGAGCATTACGCCAGCTTTGACGTAACGGTGCCCCGAGCGATAGATCCGCCGCAATAGACCGATCGCGGTATGGACCAGATGCAAAGTATCGGCGGTGGATTCCGGCAGCCGCACAGTGGCAGACGGATGATGCTGCACGTCTTGATCGCGAAAGCGATTCGTTTCGATCCAGACGCCGACCGCGCCAGCGACACTGTGCTGTCGGCGCAACTTTTCCGCCGCTCGCGTCATGTACGCCCGAACCGGTTCGGCAAGCTGCGCGAGTTCATAGACCGGTGCACCGAACGATCGCGAGGCGATGATCTGTTGCTTATCCGGCGGCGCATCCTCCAGAGCGATACATGACACCCCATTGAGTTCGCGAACCGTGCGCTCAAGCACGACTGAAAAGTTGCGCCGAATGATCGCTGGATCTGTGTTGCGAAGGTCGGCGGCCGTTACGATGCCCTGCATCACCAAGCGCTCCTCGATTTTCCGAACGACACCCCAAACGTCGCGCACACCGATCGTTTGCAGCAATGCTGCGGTGGCGCCGGCATCGAGCGTGGTCAGATCGCAAACGCCGCTCCGTTCCGTCCGCTTTTTCGCGACGTGATTGGCCAGCTTGGCGAGCGTCTTGGTGTGCCCGGCACCGACCGATACCGGTAGGCCTATCCATTGCTTGACGCGTTGCCGAATCGATTGGCCCATGACCGCGAGGTCGATATGCGGTTGCCGGGTGAGGTCGAGAAAGCACTCATCCACCGAGTAAATTTCTTGATCGGGCGAGTATTGAGCCAGCACGGACATCACGCGGCGCGACATATCGCCGTAATAGGTGTAGTTGGAGCTGTACGCAACGATACGATGCTGGCGCGCAAGCTCCTGCATTTGATGCCAAGGCATTCCCATCGGCACGCCAAGGGCTTTCACCTCCGCTGATCGCGCCACGACACACCCATCGTTGTTACTGAGCACGACCACACATTGTTTTTCGATGTGCGGGGCCATGACGCGCTCGCAGGACACGTAAAAGTTATTCACGTCAACCAGTACAATTCGACGCATGGTGGTATTCAGAGCGGGTGCAAAACGCGGGTAACCACACCCCAGATTTCGAGTGTTTCTCCCTCCGCGACAACGCGTTCCGGGAAGTGCGGATTTTCCGAAACAAGCAACAATTTTCCGCCGCGTTGTCGCAAGCGTTTGACCAGCAATTCGCCATTGATCGCAGCTACAACGACTTTGCCATCTACTGCCTCAATGCCGCGATCGACCAGCAGCTCGTCGCCGTCGTGGATCCCGCAACCGATCATCGACCAGCCATCGGCGCGCACGACAAACGTGCACGCTTCGTGGCCCTGCTTGATCAGGTAGGTGTTGAGGTCGATCACTTCCTCCAGGTAGTCGTCAGCGGGACTCGGAAATCCCGCGGATACCTGATAACCCATCAGGTGTACACGCGGTCGATACGCTCCGGGAACGGTC
>JANXUW010000650.1 GCA_025351985.1 Pseudolysobacter sp. | reverse complement strand
GGCACCAGTGGTGCCAGCGCCGGTCGCACCAATCGCTCCTGTGACGCCGGTACTGCCAGTCGCGCCCTGGGTTCCGGTCGCGCCAGCAATGCCAACACCCGTTGCGCCGGTCGCGCCATTATTGCCAGTCGCACCTGCCACACCGGTATTGCCGGTTACGCCTTGGGTTCCGGTCGCGCCGGTAACGCCGTTTGCGCCAGTCGCGCCGGTCGCGCCATTATTGCCATTCGCACCTGTGACACCGATGTTGCCGGTTACGCCCTGGCTTCCGGTCGCGCCGGTAACGCCAACACCCGTTGCGCCGGTCGCGCCATTATTGCCATTCGCACCCGTGACACCGATGTTGCCGGTTACGCCTTGGGTTCCAGTCGCGCCGGTAACGCCAACACCCGTGGCGCCGGCAACCCCTGTGACACCGGTCGCGCCGGCCGAACCAGTAGCGCCGGTCGTTCCGCTGTTACCTATCGCTCCGGTGTTGCCGGTCACGCCCGTGACACCGAATCCCGTGGCGCCGGTCGGACCGGCGACGCCGGTATTGCCGGATGGACCCGTGGCACCGGTTGCGCCCTTCGCGCCGGGCGGAGAATTCAACGCATATTGCGCCACCGGAACCGTGCCGACCGGCTGCCGCGCCGAGAGGGCCTGACCGTTCACGGTGATCTCAAGCCAGTATTGCTGGTCGTTGAAAACCTGGCCGAAATCGAGATCGGTGGTGAACAAACCATTGACGACCGTGATGTTCTGCGTGGGGATTATCAGCCCAACCTGATTGCCCGCAGTCTGCGCATCCCAGAGTTTGAACGTGAACGCGTAGGCTCCGGCGGCGGGCAAACTGCCGCCTGCGCTGAGCTGGCCCTGATAAGTGAATGCGGTGGTCTGGGCTTGTGCCGCCTGCGCGACATCGATCGCGCCCATCGACAACAAGGTCGATGCAATAAGTATACAAAGTTGATTGCGTTTCATGAGCCACACACCTCGAATCCGTTGAAGAAGATCGCGTCCCGCCCGCTTTTCGGCGCGGCGGTCCAGAATCCCGAAATGACTTGATAGTCGGCGCTGTTGGAGTAACCCGGCGCCGGTTGCCCGGCGGTGCCGGACAGATCAAAACAGTTGTTGTGCGCGTGGAGCAGGCCGGCGCTGGTAATCACGTGCCAATCGACGCTGTAAGTCGGCGACCCCTGCGGCGTTGCGACCGGCGCTGTTGCGGTAGTGCTACCGACCGCGGCACGTGCCAACGGCGAGGCAATGACGACTACGCCAATCGCAAGCATGTGAAAAACCAGCCGACCGCACGAACGCGCTCGGTGTTGATGTAATGGCATGAGTTCCCCCTGACTAAGGCGCAGGCCGCCCCGACTTTCCTGTGAATGCGATGGATTCGTGCCCGAATCCTCTCGAATTCGTGCACGGATATTTAATTCCGTGAAGCGTATCACGCAATTTTCAAAAACAGAATGATAATTACACGTGTCAATTTTTTGTGAGGTTTACGAGATTGGTCGCGTGAAATGCCGCTCTCAGCGCAATTTCGCCTGGCTACGCAGACGGATCGAGCGATAGTTTGCCGCGTTGATGCCGAGACCCGGCATGCAGTCAGGCGTCGAGCGGACTTAGTCGTTGTATTACCAATGAGTCGGCGCGGGCGAGATCGATGTCTTCGATTCGCGACTTTTCCGCGCAGAGTTCGGCGAGCAGGTTGCTCTGGATTTTGCCACGTGCGAATGCCGTGGCGTAGGGCAGGCGCGAGAACGTGACCATCGCGTAACGTGGTACGAATCGTCCCGGATGGCGCTCGGCGAGAATCCCCTCCAGCGCACGCCGTAGCAGGAAATCCTTTGCGGCCACCGAGTCGCGCATCTCGATATAGTTTTCCAGCGCCATCGCCGCTATTGCCTCGGCGTTCGGTCGACGACGGCGCTCGAATTCGGCGAATACCTCGGCCATGTCGCCGTGAGATTGTTCGAGCAGCTCGGCCAGTTCGACCGCATCCTCGAAACCGCAATTCATGCCCTGGCCATGGAACGGCACGATCGCGTGCGCCGCATCGCCGAGCAGCAATGCGCGGCCGTCCAGATGCCAGCGATCCAGATGCAGTGTGCCAAGCAGCCCGACCGGATTTTGTGTGAAGTCCTCGATCAGGCTCGGCATCAGCGGCACTGCATCAGCGAAATCGCGCGCAAAAAAATCGGCGACCTGTGATGGGCTGACCACGGTTGCGAAACTCGGATCACCGCTGTTCGGCAGGAACAAGGTGACCGTAAAACTGCCTTCGGCATTCGGCAGCGCGATGCACATGTAATGGCCGCGCGGCCAGATGTGCAAAGCGTTGCGTTCGATCGCAAAACGTTCGCCGGCGGCGCGCTTGTCGGCGAGTTCCGGCGAAAGTGCGTTCAACGGAAAATCGACCAGCGACGGAATTTCGAGTTCCTTGTAACCGTGGCCCAGCGGCTCAAAACGTTCGCCCAACGGCGCGACTGCATTGATCGCCGCGCGCAATGCCGAACCCGCGCCATCGGTACCAAGCATGACGGCGGCGTGATGCTCGCGAATTTCTGCGCTCGTTTCATCGCACATGCGCAGAGTCGATGTCGCGAAATCTGCCGACTCGAGTCGTTGCCCGAAATGGATTTTTGCGCCGGCGGCCTCGGCGGCTTCGATCAGCAAGGTATTCAGCTGGCCGCGATTGATCGACCAGATTACTTCGCTGTCGTCGCGACCATAACGCAGCAGCTCGCTGTGACCATCGAGCGCATGCACCATGCGTCCGCGCATCATTACCGCCTTGTCCATCACCGGCGCAGTGAGCCCGGCCAGGCGCAGGCCGTGCATGCCGCGTTCGGCCAGCGCGAGGTTGATCGAGCGACCGCCGAGATAACCCATCTTGCGCGGATCGGGACGACGCTCGAATAGCTCGACCACGAAGCCGCGTTGCGCGAGCAAAGTACCGAGCAGCGCACCGACCAGACCGGCGCCGATGATCGTGATCGGTGGGCGAGAGGACATCGTATTCGTGTTCAAGGCTGGATCAACGACTCGCCGCCCACTGTTTTGCCGCGTCGACAAAATAGCGGCAATCGGCGTAACGGTTGTACAGCGGCGTGGGCGCGACTCGGATCACATCCGGCTCGCGCCAGTCACCGATGATGTGCTGCGCGCCGAGATGATCGAACAATGCGCGGCCACTATCGCGCGGACCGTGCACGCGCAGGCTGAGTTGTGCCCCGCGCTGGTCGGGCGCGGTCGGCGTGACTACACTGAGCACGCCATCGAGTTCGCGTTCGATCAGCCAGATCAGATACGCGGTCAGGCGCAAGGATTTTGCGCGCAGGTTTTGCATGCCGGCGCGGTGGAAAATTTCCAGCGATACACGCAACGGCGCAAGCGCGAGTATCGGCGGATTCGACAACTGCCAGCCATCCGCACCGACGGTCGGCACGAACTCCGAACCCATCTGGAAACGCGTGGATTTTTCGTGGCCCCACCAACCGGCGAAACGTGGCCGTGGTGTCTGCGCGTGGCGCTCGTGTACAAAACAACCACCGACTGCACCGGGGCCGCTATTGAGATATTTGTAGCTGCACCAGACCGCGAAATCGCAATGCGTATCGTGCAATTGCAATGGAATATTGCCGACCGCATGAGCGAGATCGAAGCCGACCACACAACCCTTGCGATGCGCGATTTCGGTGATCGCACGCAAGTCGAAAACCTGGCCGGTGAGGTATTGCACGCCGGGCAACAGCACCAGCGCGATACGTGTCCCGTGCTCGTCGATCACACGCTGGATCATATCGAACGACAACGTGCCATCCGCTGCATCGGCTTCGATTTCGATGAGATCCGTCGCCGGATCGAAGCCGTGAAAACGCACCTGCGATTCGACCGCATAACGATCGGAAGGAAACGCACGTTTCTCGATCAGGATCGCCGGTCGTTCTGCGGTCGGCCGATAAAAACTCACCATCATCAGATGCAGGTTCACGCTCAGCGTGTTCATCGTCACGACTTCGGACGGCAGTGCACCGACCACTTCGGCGAGATGATCGCGCACGAATTCGTGATAATCCATCCACGGCAAACGACCGCGAAAATGGCCTTCGACGGCGAGACTGCCCCAATAATCCAACTCCGCATTGACTGCATCGCGCACGCCGCGCGGTTGCAGGCCAAGCGAATTGCCGCACAGGTAAATTTGCTCGCCGCTGGCGTGTTGCGGAATCAGGAATTCATCGCGGAACGCGCGCAGCGGATCGTTGGCATCTTGCGCCTGCGCCCATGCCAAACTTGCTTCGAAGGATGAACTCACTGCTGCACGCTGCTCATCAGCAAATCACAGCCTTGCTCATACGCCTTGGTCCACGCGTTGGTGGTTGCCGGCAACAACGGGCGCACGCAACGCACATGGATGCCAAGGCTTTCGCGGTACAAATACATGTCGCGATATTGATAGCGCGTGCCGGCATCCATACCCGTATAGCGCAGATGCGTGGCATCGTTGCCACCGACTTCTTCGGTGTAGGAGTTGATCTGCTTGGCCTTGGCCATGCCCGAAGCGACGAAACTCGAGAATTCATTGGCATCGGAAAAACGCCGCGTATCGACGGTCACGCGCGTCGCGGTATCGGTGCCCTGATCGGCCGGATCCTTCACTTGGAAAGCGATCGCCTGCGGGCTGCCCTCGGTTTTCTGCAGGATCATCGACCAATCCGACGGCACCTTGAAGCGGATCGCGCCATCGTTCAGCGAATAATCGGTGGCGGTCTGCGCGTGCACGGCGCTGGCCAGGCAAAACAACAGGGCAAAACGGGAGAGAAAATTCATCGAAGTCTCCAGGTCGATAGGGTTATTCGGCAGGTCGAAAACGGCTGGCGGGCAGGCCGAGCCATTGCAGCGCGCTGGCATGATAAAGCTGCGCTTGTTGCGCCAGCGGCAGGTCGAGTCTGGCGATGCCACTGCCGGGTTTTTGCTCGCCGAGCGGGAACGGATAATCGGTGCCGAGCATCACGTGTTCGGCGCCCGCGACCTCGATCAGATAACGCAACGCTTGTTCATCGTGCACGCAGGAATCGAAAAACAGGCGCTCGAAATACTCGCGCGGATTGCGTGCGTTATCGGTCGCGACCAGATCCGGACGCATGCGAAATCCATGCTCGATGCGCCCGATCGTGTAAGGAAACGAACCACCGCCATGCGCGAGACACACACGCAAATTCGGCAGCCGCTCAAGCACGCCACCGAAGATCAAACAACATGCCGCACGCGATTGTTCTGCCGGCATTCCGACCAGCCACGGCAGCCAGTATTTCGGCATCGACTCGCGGCCCATCATGTCCCATGGATGCACGAGGATCGCCGCACCGAGATCGGCGGCAGCTTCGAAAAACGGAAACAGTTCTTCGGCGTCGAGGTTCCAGTCGTTGATGTGCGAACCGATCTGCACGCCTTGCAGGCCGAGCTGTTCGATGCTGCGTTCGAGTTCCTGGATCGCCAGGGTCGGCGACTGCAGTGGCACGGTCGCGATGCCGGCGTAATGC
>JANXUW010000647.1 GCA_025351985.1 Pseudolysobacter sp. | reverse complement strand
CGCCAACGCTAAGTAGACCACCGCGATCTACGGCAGCGGACAGACGCGCGCGATCACGAGACGATCACGTTCGAGACGCCCGAGGTGCTCGGGATATACGCAGTGAAGATCACCGGCCAATGCCGCTGCATGCTGACAAATGTCGAGAAGCGCACGATCTTTGATCTGCTACTGACTCGCAAGGTCGGTTCCTTTTGCAAATAACGAATGCGATGACGTATTCCACGATGGTTTCGGCGACGAAGCCTTTTCCCGAAGGATTTCAACACCCGCGTTTTCTGTTCGGTTTGAGCGGCTCCACAAACTGTCGCCTGCCGCTGAAAATACGTACACGACCAAGCTCCACACTATCTTCCGAATAGCCAAATTTCTGATCGCGAACTGGCACATCGCCGGGGCGCTCGCACTGCGCTCCCGACGATGGCCCGTCGATGTTCTGTCGCGCTATAACGGCAGCAGGTACACTGCGACGCTTCGTCCGCTCGCAGAGATACTCTTCGCATGATTGAACACAAAACCGGCGCGACGCTGATCGCCGATCTCGGCGGCACCAACGTGCGTTTCGCCATCGCCCAGACAGCGCTGGACAGGCCGTTGCTTGAGGCCAGCATTCGTCATTACGCGGTGGCGGATTTTCCGTCGATGTCCGCGGCGGCGCGCCAATATCTCGACGAGATTTCCATTCAGCCTGCGCGCGCGGTGTTTGCAGTCGCCGGCCATGTCGAGGGCGACGAAGTGCGAATCACCAATCTGCCCTGGGTGATTTCGAATGCGCAGATTCGCGGCGATCTTGGTCTGACATCGCTACGCATTGTCAACGACTTCGCCGGCATGAGCATGAGTGTGCCACTGCTCGCCGCGCAAGATCTGCAAAGGATAGGCAGTGCCACGCCACGCGCGGCTGCCGACACGTGCACCATTGGCGTGATCGGGCCGGGTACTGGCCTGGGTGTTGGTGCGTATCTCGTGCGCGACGGCAAACCGCTCGTGCTGGAAACCGAAGGCGGCCATGTCGCGTTTGCACCGGGGACGCCGGAGGAAATCGAAATCCTCGGGCTGCTGAGCAAACGCTACGGACGCGTTTCCAACGAACGCCTGATCTGCGGCAGTGGGCTGGTAAATATCTACCAGGCGCTGTGTACGATCAGCGGTGTTGCCGCGCAGAATTTTTCACCCGAGCAGATTAGCCAACACGCGCAACAGGAAACCGATGCGTTATGCCAGCGCGCCATCGACATCTTCTGCGCGGTGCTCGGCAGCATTGCGGGTGATCTCGCACTTGCGATCGGCGCCTGGGATGGCATTTACCTCGCCGGCGGAATCGTGCCGCGGTTATTGCCGTGGCTGCAGCGCGGCGAGTTCCGCCGCCGCTTCGAGGACAAGGGCCGCTTCGCCACCACCATGCAAACCGTGCCGACAATGGCGATTACCTACGCCTACGCCGGACTCCTCGGCGCGGCTGGCATTGCAAAGATCGATGAAGCAAAACGCCAGAACGCTGCTGTGCCGATAAATGTCGCGCTAGCCTGATCAGATCGCGACGACGGCGATAAATCGCAGCGGGACTGAATCACGTACCGCTGCAGCGCGCGCAGATGCCGTGCACTTCAAGCGTGCGCGCCTGCGGACTGAAACCGAGCGCCTTGGCCTGCTCGTCGAGCATGCCTGATACGCGCTCGTCGCAAATCTCGACGACCGAATTGCAACTGTCGCAAATCAGAAACGGCACATGATGCGCCACGCTCGGATGGTGGCAGCTCACATACGCGTTGATCGATTCGAGCTTGTGGATGAAACCGTTCTCGAGCAGGAAATCCAGCGCGCGATAAACCGTCGGCGGGGCGGCGTTACTGCGCTCATCCTTGATCTGATCGAGCAGATCGTAGGCCTTGACCGGCTTGGTCGAGCGCGCGACGAGTTCGAGCACCTGCTGACGCAATTCGGTCAGGCGCAGCCCGCGCTGATCGCACGCGGCGACCACTTCGCTGACAAAACCCTTGGCATTGTGCGCGTGCTGATGCGCGAGATCGTGCTTGTGATTATCGTGCTTGTGATTTTTGGCGGCGGCGGTCATGGCGATGAATTAAATCGAATTAATGTCTGCATGATACACGCGTGGCCATATCACGGCTTCTGCAAGACCCGTCCCGGTTGCAGGGTGTGGCCGCAGCGGCGGCAAAACCGATCCACACCCGGCGCGCGCGTGCCGCACTGCGCACATTGCTGCGCCCGCACGGGTAAGCACAGGCTGATGATCCAGCCGATCGGGCCGAGCGTCGCGCCAAGAATCGCATCGCGCACGACTGCTTTTTTATAGGTGCCGATCCAGCCGCCGACGACGGCGCAGACGATCGTGAAAACGATCGCCCATACCCACAACATCGGATCGAACACCACCGATGTGCATTGCTGCATCAGCGCCGCCACCTGATCGGGATCGGTGGTGTCGATATTCGCCAGCGCGCTGAAATCGCAGCTCATCGTTGTGGTTATCCGCTGGTCTTGGCGTACGCCGCTTCAATGCGCGCGAGTGCACGCACCTTGCCGGTGAGATACACGGTGTGGTCGATCGATGGCGACACCTGCGTGCCGGTGATCGCCACACGCAGCGGTTGCGCGACCTTGCCCATGCCTTCGCCGATCGCCGCCGCCGCGGCTTCGATGGCTTGATGAATGAACTCGACTTTCCAATCCTGCAATTTCTCAAGCTCGGCATGCACAGCCTTGAGCGCCGGCAATGCCGTTGCCGCACCGAGATGTTTTTTCACCGCGGCTTCGTCGTAGCTTTCGATCGGGCCGTACCAGATCTTCGCGCGTTCGGCCATTTCCTTGAGCGTCTTGACACGATCGCGCAGCGCGACGATCACATCGGCCGGCGTCGGGCCTTGCGAAAAATCGATACCGGCGTCACGCAGATGCCATTCGAAGTGCGGCGCGATTTCGGCGGGATCCTCGCTCTTGAGATAATGCTGGTTGATCCACGCGAGTTTCTCGCCGTCGAAACGCGCGGCGGCCTTGTTGACATCGGCGACGTCGAACAGCTCGATCATGCGCGCCAGCGAAAAAATTTCGTCATCGCCGTGCGACCAGCCGAGTCGCACCAGATAATTCAGCAGCGCGTGCGGCAGGAAACCATCGTCGCGATATTGCATCACGCTGACCGCGCCGTGGCGCTTGGACAGTTTCGCGCCATCCGCGCCGAGAATCATCGGCAGATGCGCAAACTGCGGCGGCTCGGCGCCGAGCGCGCGGTAGATGTTGATCTGCCGCGGCGTGTTGTTGATATGGTCGTCGCCGCGAATCACGTCGGTGATGCGCATGTCGATGTCGTCCACAACCACCGCGAAGTTGTAGGTCGGAAAGCCGTCCGAGCGGATCAGCACGAGGTCGTCGAGTTCGGCATTGCTCCATTCGACGCGGCCCTTGACCTTGTCGTCGAACACTACCGAGCC
>JANXUW010000257.1 GCA_025351985.1 Pseudolysobacter sp. | reverse complement strand
TTATTTTTATCCGGATTTGCCCAAGGGTTATCAGATCAGCCAGTACGAATTGCCGGTGGTCGGGCTTGGATTTCTTGCGGTGCGGCTGGACGACGGTCGCGTGATCGATGTCGAAATCACACGTGCGCATCTCGAAGAAGACGCCGGAAAATCACTGCACGAAGAATTCCACGCCGCGAGCGGCATCGACCTGAATCGCGCTGGCACGCCGTTGCTCGAAATCGTCTCGGCGCCGGTGATGCATTCCGCGCAGGAAGCCGTGGCGTACATGCGCACCGTGCACACGCTGGTGCGCTACCTCGGTATTTGCGACGGCAACATGCAGGAAGGTTCGTTCCGCTGCGATGCGAACGTGTCGGTGCGGCCGGTCGGTCAAACCACGCTCGGCACACGCACCGAAATCAAGAACGTCAACTCGTTTCGCTTCGTCGAGAAAGCCATCGACTACGAAATCGAACGGCAGATTCGTGCGCTGGAAAACGGCGAGGCGATCGTGCAGGAAACGCGTTTGTACGATGCTGCGCGCAATCAGACCCGACCGATGCGCTCGAAAGAAGCGGCCAACGATTACCGGTATTTTCCCGATCCCGATCTGCCGCCGTTGTTGATCGGTGCACACGATCTGTCCGAAGCGCGTGCGCTGCTGCCGGAATTGCCCGAGGAGCGTCGCAATCGTTACATCACCGCGCTCGGCTTGAGCGATTACGATGCGAGCACGCTGAGCGCAGACAAGGCCACCGCCGATTATTTCGATGCGGTTCGTGACGCGATTTCGACGCAGGGAAAAACCGACATCGATGCTTCGCACCAGCACGCCAAGCTCGCTGCAAACTGGGTGATCGGCGAAGTCGCGGCGGCATTGAACGATGCGAGTTTGAACATCGAGCAGTCACCGGTCGATCCCGCTGCGCTCGCGCAACTCCTGCGGCGTGTGCTCGATGGCGGCATCTCCGGCAAGATCGCCAAGGACGTCTTTACGGCTATCTGGAATGGCGAAGGCGATGCCGATGCGGTTATCGAAAAACGCGGACTGCGGCAGATTTCCGACAGCGGCGCACTGGTCGCGGTTATCGATGCGGTGTTCGCGGAATTCCCGGCCCAGCTTGCCGACTTGCGTGGCGGCAACGACAAGCTGCTGCAATTTTTCGTCGGCCAAGTCATGAAACGCACGCGCGGCCAGGCCAATCCGCAGCAGTTGACGAGCTTGCTGCAAGAACGCCTGAACGCACAGCCGCAATAACAGGCGTGTCGGCCTGCGCGGAATTTGCGACAATGCGGATTCGTGTGCGGTCCAGCGCCGCATCCATCCTTACTTGCCCGAGATGCCCGATTCCATGTCAGCACTGATTTGCGGTTCGCTTGCCTACGACACCATCATGGTGTTTCCGGATCAATTCAAGAATCACATTCTGCCGGACAAGGTGCACATCCTGAATGTGTCGTTCCTCGTGCCGCGCATGCGCCGTGAATTCGGCGGGTGCGCTGGCAACATCGCCTACAACCTCAAGTTGCTCGGCGACGATGCGATCCCGATGGCGACGGTCGGCCAGGATTTCGCACCGTATCGCGCGCACTTGCAGAAGTGCGGCATCCGCCTCGATCAGGTGCGTGCCTTCGACGATCAATTCACGCCGCAGTGTTTCATCACCACCGATCTGGACAATAACCAGATCACCGCGTTTCATCCTGGCGCGATGTCGAGTTCGCACGAGAACCATGTGCGTGACGTGTCCGACGTGACTTTTGGTATCGTCGCGCCCGACGGTCGCGACGCGATGCTGCAACATGTCGATGAATTCGCCGCGCGCGGTGTGCCGTTTATTTTCGATCCGGGCCAGGCCATGCCGCTGTTCAACGGCGAGGAATTCCGCTCGATGATTTCGAAGGCGACCTACGTCATCGTCAACGATTACGAATCCGAATTGCTGCAACAACGCACCGGCTGGAGCGCCGCGGAAATCGCCGCGAAAGTGCAGGCGTACATCGTCACGCAAGGCCCGCGCGGATCGTTCATCCATACCGGTGGCGAAACGATCGAAATTCCACCCGCGCGCGAACGCCAGATTGTCGATCCGACCGGTTGTGGCGATGCGTATCGCGCCGGTCTGATTTTCGGCATCATGCGCAAGTTCGACTGGAAAACCGTCGGTCGCATCGCCACCGGTATGGATGAACGATCCGCGCGGGCCTTGCGTGACGATGTACGCCTGCACTTTCGCGGCGATTTCCGCGGCGCTCCAGCCGGTGCGTTGTTGCAGCAAT
>JANXUW010000612.1 GCA_025351985.1 Pseudolysobacter sp. | reverse complement strand
TCGCTTGCGGATCCTGTTGCAGAAACTCTTCCTTGCTCATCGAACGCAGCCGTTTGGCGGTGAGCGGTTCGTCGTCGGTGTCTATTTCGCTTTCGTCGAGCTTGGCCCAGTTATCGACGCTGGCGTAGAGCGTATCGGGATGACTCGTGGCGATCGCCAGTCCAATGCGGCCGACATTGCCATGCTGCGGAAAACCAGTGCCGAGCCGCACCCAGTGATCGCCGCCATCGGTGGATTTGTAGATGCCGCTGCCGTTGCCGCTTTCGACAAAATTCCACGCGTGCCGCGAGCGCTCCCACAGTGCCGCGTACAACACGTTCGGATCACGCGGATCCATGCGCAGGTCGATCGCGCCGGTCCACGCCGAATCGCCTTTCAACACTTGCTGCCAACTCTTGCCGCCGTCGCGTGTGCGCATCACGCCACGCTGGCCGCCTTCGCTGTAGAGCTTGCCGATCGCTGCGACGTACACCGTATTCGGATCTTTCGGATCGACCACGATCCGCGCAATGCGATCGGTCTGATCCAACCCCGCCGGCTGGAAACTCTTGCCACCATCATCGGAGCGAAACATGCCGAGACCGCCATACGACGAGCGCGACGAATTCGCTTCGCCGCTGCCCACCCACAACGTTTGTGGTCGACTCGGCGCAATCGCCAGCGCGCCGGTCACCATCGTCGGCATGCGATCCGAAAGTGGCTCGAAGGTCGTGCCGTTATTCGTGGTTTTCCAGATCCCGCCGGTCGCGTAAGCCACATAAAAAGTGTACGGCTCGCCCGGCACCGACGCCACCTCGACCACCCGCCCGCCTTGCACGGTCGGGCCGATACTGCGCCATCGCAGGCCGTTGTAAGGCGATTCCTGCGCCAGCGTTTCATGTTGTCGCCACGCCGACCAGTGTGCATCGGGCTTGTCCGCCGCCAAGGCTGGCGCGACCAGGAAAAATGCGGCAATCGATGCGATACAGCGTAAGCGGCTCAAAGGACTCATGACGGCAACTCAGTCTGAAGACGGAATCCGATCATACCGCGCGATGGATCAGGCGGATTGCGCCAAAGGTCATGTCGCGTGCCGTGCTGGACGCGCCATCGTGGCGGCTTATTTCACCGTCACGCCTTTCCAGAAAGCCACATAATCCTTGATCTGCCTTGCCTGATCTTTCGGCTCGGGATAAAACCACGCGGCGTCTTTGTTGCGTGCGCCGTCGACCACAACATCGTAATAACTCGCGAGGCCTTTCCAACCGCAGGTGGTATGCGTTTCGCTCTCGGCAAAGCTCTCCCGCCTGATCGAACCCGGCGGGAAATAATGATTGCCTTCGACCACGATCGTTTCATCGCTGTCGGCGATCACGGTGTTGTTCCAGATTGCCTGCATTCGATTTCTCCAATTTGAGAATGCGGTTTCTGCTCAGTTCGCCTTGCGGCCTTTCAAACTATCGATCGCACGGGCCAAACCCTGCAACGTGAGCGGGAACATACGCCCCTGCATCAGCTCCTGCGTGATCGTAATCGACGGCGTGTAGCTCCAATGCGTCTGCTCGATCGGGTTGAGCCACACCGCGCGCGAGTACACATCGAGCATTCTTTTGATCCAGACGTGTCCGGCCTCCTCGTTCCAGCCTTCGATGCTGCCGCCAGGCTGCAAGATTTCATACGGGCTCATGCTCGCGTCGCCGACGAAAATCAGTTTGTAGTCGGCCGGATATTTGTGCAGCAGTTCCAGTGTCGGCATCGGTAGCTGATGACGGCGAGTATTGTCGCGCCACAAGCGATCGTAGACGAAATTGTGGAAATAGAAATGTTCGAGATGTTTGAATTCGCTGCGCGCGGCGGAGAACACCTCCTCGCATAACTTGATGTGATCGTCCATTGAACCGCCGACATCCAGCAGCAGCAGAATCTTTACCGCGTTGTGCCGTTGCGGCGTCATTTTCAGATCGAGCAAACCGGCATTGCGTGCGGTCGCACGGATCGTGCCGTCGAGATCGAGTTCGTCTTCCACGCCGGTGCGCGCAAGCCGACGCAACTGGCGCAAGGCGAGCTTGATATCGCGCGTGCCGAGTTCACGCGTATCGTCGAGATTGCGGTAATCACGTTGCTCCCACACTTTCACCGCGCGGCGATTTTTCGATGCGCCGCCGATGCGCACGCCTTCGGGGTGATAACCGGAATGGCCGAAAGGCGAGGTGCCGCCGGTGCCGATCCAGCGGTTGCCGCCGTGATGCTGTTCCTTCTGTTCCTCGATGCGCTGGCGCAGGGTTTCCATGAGTTTGTCCCAACCGCCGAGTGCTTCGATGCGCGCTTTTTCCTCGTCGGATAACAGCAGATCGGCATGCCGGCGCAGCCACTCGTCGGGCACGTCGCCGAACTGCTCCAGCGAAATTTCGCCGATGCCCTGAAAGAACGTGCTGAAGGCACGGTCGTAACGGTCGTAGCGCGTTTCGTCCTTGATCAGGCAGGTACGCGCGAGCAGGTAAAATTCGTCCAGTGACAACGCCGCAAGGCCTGCCTGCAAGGCTTCGAGCAGGGCGAGGAATTCGGTCACGCTCGGCTGTAGACCGGCCGCACGCAAGGTGTAGAAAAAACGCGTCAACATGATTTGATCGTGTCCTGCCCGCGGGTCCGCTGTGTTTGCGCCGATGCAATATTGTGTCGTGATTCGCCGTCAACGATGTGTGGCGACTGGTTATCTACGTAAGGTATCG
>JANXUW010000602.1 GCA_025351985.1 Pseudolysobacter sp. | reverse complement strand
CGGCCATCGCCAGTGCCAGCAGCGCGAACCAGTCGAGCGTCGGTATCGGAACCGCGATCGCCGCAACTCTCGTGACCGTAAAGCTGGTGGGATTGGCCGTGCCGCCACCAACGCTGGGATCATTGGTCAATGCGGTGGATTCATTCGTGCCGTTGCCGTCCGCATCGAACTGCACCGAGCCCTGATTGGCGATCGTGCCGCTCGTATTGGCATTGATCGTCGCAGTGATCGTGATCGTGACGCTGCCTGCCGCGGGAATGCTGCCGTTCCAGTGCACGATGCCTGCGCCGGTCGTGGTGGTTCCCGAAGTGGCCGTGGCCGATACGAGCGTGATGCCGGCCGGCAGCGAATCGGTGAACTCGTCGCCTGGATTGTCGGTTTGCGCGCCGATCCCGGTGTTGTTCACCACCACGGTGTAGACAATCGTCGCGCCCGGGGTAAAGCCACCACTCGCACTGACGGTTTTGCTTGCGCCGAGTAGCGATGCGGTCGAGGCCGTCAGCGTATCGCTATCGGTCGCCGAGTTGTTGCCGGGTGTTGGGTCGGTCACACCTGCCGGTGCGGTGACCGTAGCAGTGTTACTCAAGGTACCCGTGGCGGCACCCGAGATCGAGCATGTCGCGGTGTAATTGACGCTACCACCAGAAGGTAAATTCACGGTGTCGTTGATGTTGCCACTGCCCGATGCGGTGCAAGTGCCACCGCTCACGCCGCTGCAAGTCCAGGTGCAGGTTTCGCTGACCGGGAAGGTATCGGCGACGGTCGCGCCTGTCGCGTTGCTGGGACCGGCGTTGCTCGCCACGATCGTGTACGTGGTGTTGCCACCGGACGTCACCGTGGTCACGCCATCGGTCTTGGTGATCGACAGGTCGGCGGAGGCATCCAAGGTGTCGGTGTCGGTCGCCGAGTTGTTGCCGGGTGTCGGATCGGTGACGCCGGCCGGCGCGGTGACGGTGGCCGTGTTGCTGAGCGTGCCCGTTGCGGCAGCCGAGACCGCGCATGTCGCGGTGTAATTTACGCTACCGCCGGAAGGCAGATTGACCGTGTCGTTGATGATGCCACTGCCCGATGCGGTGCAAGTGCCACCGCTCACGCCGCTGCAAGTCCATGTGCAGGTTTCGCTGGCCGGGAAGGTATCGGCAACCGTTGCGCCAGTCGCGTTGCTCGGACCCGCGTTCAGCGCCGTGATCGTGTAAGAAACGCTGCCGCCCGGTGTAGCCGTGGTCACACCATCGGTCTTCATGATCGACAGGTCGGCGGACGCGCCGAGCGTATCGGTATCGGTCGCCGAGTTGTTGCCTGGCGTCGGATCAGTCACGCCGGCCGGCGCGGTCACTGTAGCCGTGTTGCTGAGCGAGCCCGTGGCCGAGGCCGAAATCGTGCAGCTCGCGGTATAGCTGACACTGCCGCCCGAGGGCAGATTTACCGGGTTATTGATGTTGCCGCTGCCCAATGCCGTACATGTGCCGCCGCCCGCGCCGACGCAAGTCCACGTGCAGGTTTCGCTGGCCGGGAAGGTATCGGCCACAGTCGCGCCGGTTGCGTTGCTCGGTCCGGCATTCGAGGCGGTAATCGCATAGGTCACGCTGCCGCCCGGTGTAGCCGTGGTTACACCGTCGGTCTTGGTAATCGACAAATCGGCCGACGCACTGAGCGTGTCGGTATCGGTCGCCGAGTTGTTGCCGGGCGTCGGATCGGTCACGCCGGCCGGCGCGGTCACTGTAGCCGTGTTGCTTAACGTGCCCGTGGCCGCACCAGAAATCGTGCAGCTCGCGGTATAGCTGACACTGCCGCCCGAGGGCAGATTCACCGTTCCGTTGATGTTGCCGGCACCCGATGCGGTACACGTGCCACCGCCCGCGCCGACGCACGTCCACGTGCAGGTCTCGCTGGCGGGAAACGTATCCGCGCCGGTCGCGCCGGTCGCGCTGCTCGGCCCGGCATTTGAGGCGGTGATGACATAGTTAACGCTGCCACCCGGTGTCGCCGTGGTCACACCGTCGGTCTTGGTGATGGCGAGGTCGGCGGATGCTGCTACGCCATCAGTGTCGGTCGCGGAATTATCTGACGTGTCGGGATCACTGAGCGCGCCCGCGCTGACGGTTGCGGTGGTGCTGATCGAACCAGTTGCGCCCGGACTGACCGAACATACCGAGGTATATGTCACCGATCCGCCCGACGGAATATTGTCGGGATCGTTGATGTTGCCGGCGAAAGGCCCGGCGCTGCAGGTGCCGCCGAGCGCACCGGTGCAAGTGGTGGAACACGTCAGGGTTGCAGGAAAGGTAGCTGCCACGGTGGCTGCCGGGTTGCTCACCGTGCCGTTGTTGCTGGCGGTGGTGGTGTAGGTCACGGTGCCGCCCGGCGTCACGCCGGTGACGCCATCGGTGATCGTGATAGCGAGATTCGATGCCGCCTCGCCGAGGGTCCAGTCGGAAAAGCTCGAGACGCCGGTCACCTTGATGCTGTTCGTTGCGGTGTTGATCGTGCCGCCCTGATCGCTGAAGTCGGCAGGATTGCCGGCTTCGTGTTTCAGCACATGCAGATTGGCTTCGGTCACGGTGCCGGGGATGTCGGTCGGATCGAGATAGTTGAACGTGACATCCGATGTGATGCCCGTCGCGGTGAGCGTCCAGTAGCGCGCGATGACCTTGCTGGTCGGCTGGATGCCCGGTGCCGCGGTCTGCACTTCGGCAACCTTGATGTCAGCCGGGAAGGTGCCGGCCGTGACATTGAACACGACCGGCGCGTAGCCGTTGGCGGTGCCGCTCTCGAATGTGACATTTGCCGCCGCCGCTACGGGTTTTTTGTAATTGCCGTCGATGTAGCCACTGGTGCGTGTGACCGTGCCGGCGGGTCCGACGATCAGCGTGTTGACGCCCGTGATGACACGGCCATTGGTGAGCGTGGTAGCGCCCGTGGCGGTGAGGTTGCCGCCCGCGATCGTGAGTGTATGCGTCGGATCATTATCATCGTAGGTGATGTTGGTCAGGCTGCGCGTCGGGTTAACCTCGGGGCCGGTCGTGCGCGACCCGCTGGTACGCAGATAGCTGAGGTTCTCGCCACCGCTGCCCAGATTGAAGGTCGGCGCAACGTCATAGGTGCCTGCCGCGGTCGGCGTCGTTGTATTGCCGATCTGCAAAACGCCAGTTGTTGCGCCGCCGTTGCCGATCGTCAGCTTGTTGGCATTGACCACATTGCCGGAGAACAGGTTGACGCGGCTGGTGATGAACTGATTGGTCGAGGTGAAGGTAAGCGCGCTGGCTGTCTGGAGGC
>JANXUW010000253.1 GCA_025351985.1 Pseudolysobacter sp. | reverse complement strand
GCAGAATATGGTGACGGTGGGGACGCGGGTGCACGCCGGGCAGATCATCGCCAAAGTCGGTTCCACCGGTCGTGCGACCGGTCCGCATTGTCACTTCGAGGTGTGGCTGGACGGACATCCGGTCAATCCGCTGAGTTATGTGCAAGGCAAGCATCACAACGGCTAGATATTTTGAATCTGCATTCGATCGTTCTATATGTTGTGCAAGTAGTTCGATTCGGGAATCGCAGTAAACGCAAGCTGGCAGCTTGAACGATTGCCGGTTTTTTGCGAGCATTTCCCTGATTGATCTGCTGCGTATTCCGGGCAAACGATCAGGCTTGAATGCGTTGGTGCGGGTAGCTGAGCAATCGCCGCGCCACTTGAAAGCACAGCTTTAAACCCAAACTGGTTTGCTTTGGGCGGGAGCCGCCGTATCATGCGGCGGCTTCTGCATTTAAGTGCGGGCGTGAATTCCCGCACGTACTACTCATTTCCTTTCGTCACCTTTGGTTTCCCATGCTCAATAATGTTCTGACGCGCATCTTCGGCAGCCGCAACGAGCGCCTGTTGCGCCAGATGAATAAAACCGTTGTGCAAATCAACAAGCTTGAGCCCGCCACCAAGGCGCTCAGCGACGATGAATTGCGCGCCAAGACCGACGAGTTCAAGCAGCGCATCGCCGGTGGTGAAACGCTCGACCAGTTGTTGCCCGAAGCGTTTGCGGTCGTGCGCGAGGCATCGCAGCGCGTGCTCGGCCTGCGCCATTACGACGTGCAGTTGATCGGCGGCATGGTGTTGCATTCCGGCAAGATCGCCGAGATGCGTACCGGCGAAGGCAAGACTCTAGTCGGAACCTTGCCGGTGTATCTCAATGCCTTGACCGGCACCGGCGTACACGTCGTCACCGTCAACGATTATCTGGCGCGTCGCGACTCGGCCTGGATGGGCAAGGTTTACGCGTTCCTCGGCATGCGTGTCGGTGTGGTTTATCCCGGCATGAATCACGCCGACAAACACGAGGCTTACGCCGCCGACATCACGTATGGTACCAACAACGAATACGGCTTCGATTATTTGCGTGACAACATGGCGCTGTCGCGCGACCAACGTTATCAGCGCGGCCTCAATTTTGCGATCGTCGATGAAGTCGATTCGATCCTGATCGACGAGGCGCGCACGCCGTTGATCATCTCCGGCCCGGCCGACGATTCGCCGCAGCTCTACATCAAGATCAACCGACTCGTGCCGCGCCTGACGCGTCAGGAAAAAGAAGAAACCGGCGGCGATTATTGGGTCGACGAAAAACAGAAGCAGGTGCATCTGTCCGAAGAAGGCATGGAGCACGCCGAGCAGTTGTTGCGCGCCGATGGCATCGTCGGTGCCGATGAAAGTCTCTACGACACCGCGCATCTGGCGATCGTGCATCATCTGAATGCGGCATTGCGTGCGAATGCGCTGTACCAACGCGATGTCGATTACATCGTGCGCGATGGCGAAGTGATCATCGTCGATGAATTCACCGGCCGAACATTGGCTGGTCGACGCTGGTCCGACGGGTTACATCAAGCGGTCGAAGCGAAAGAAGGCGTGCCGATCCAGCGCGAGAATCAGACGCTGGCCTCGATCACGTTCCAGAACTTCTTCCGCATGTACAAGAAGCTCGGCGGCATGACCGGCACGGCCGATACCGAAGCGTACGAATTCCAGTCGATCTATAACCTGGAAGTCGTGGTGATTCCGACGCACCGGCCGATGGTGCGTAAAGACAATCAGGACATGATTTTCCTGAAGCAGAATTTCAAGTTCGATGCCGTGGTCGAGGACATCAAGGATTGCCACGAGCGCCTGCAACCCGTGCTGGTCGGTACGACCTCGATCGAAACCTCGGAATACATCGCCGGCTTGCTGGTCAAGGCAAAGATTCCGCACGAGGTGCTCAACGCCAAGCAGCACGAACGCGAAGCGCATATCGTCGCCCAGGCCGGTCAGCCTGGTGCGGTGACGATCGCCACGAACATGGCCGGCCGTGGTACCGACATCGTGCTCGGTGGCAATTTCGAATCCGAAATCGCGGCCTTGGGCGAAGCGCCGAGCGATGCCGAACGCGATCGCCTGCGCGCCGCGTGGCAACAGCGCCATGACGCTGTGCTCGCCTCGGGCGGATTGCACATCATCGGCACCGAGCGCCATGAATCGCGCCGTATCGATAACCAGTTGCGCGGTCGTTCCGGCCGTCAGGGCGATCCGGGTTCGAGCCGCTTTTATCTGTCGCTTGAAGACAGCCTGCTGCGCATCTTCATGGGCGAGGGCGTCGCGCGATTGATGCGCGCGTTCGGCATGAAAGAGCACGAGGCGCTCGAAGATCGCCTGATCACGCGCCAGATCGAAAAAGCGCAGCGCAAGGTCGAAGCGCACAACTTTGATATCCGCAAACATCTGCTCGAGTTCGACGACGTTGCGAACGATCAACGCAAGGTGATCTACGAACAACGCAACGAATTGCTCGATGCCGACAATATCTCCGAGAACGTCACGAATATCCGTTATGACGTTTTCTCCGATCTGTGTCGCAAATACGTGCCGCAGAACAGCATCGACGAACAATGGCGCCTCGGCGATCTGGAAAAAGCGCTGGATGACGATTTCGGTC
>JANXUW010000554.1 GCA_025351985.1 Pseudolysobacter sp. | reverse complement strand
CACGAAAATATCTTGCGTATGCATTACGGCCAGTGCGTAGCTGTGACCGTAGATCACCAGACTCGCGGCGAGAAAACGCAGTAGCAGGAAATTATCCTGGCGACGCGCCAAGCCATCCGCGAGCGTGTGCCAGCGGGATATTGCGACGAGCATGTTTTTCATCGGCGCATTATCGGTGCTGAACGAATAAGAATGCTATCCCGGCGCCCGGCGCGACTGCGGGTACTCGCATTCAATGCGATTGTATTTCCATACCCGGTACCAACGTGCCATCGCGCAACATCAAATGTGTCGGTCGTATTGTCGAATCGCTTGATGCGACGACCTCAATCCGCGATGAAAACGGCATGCGGTGATAGGTGGGTATGGCAAACAGCAAATGATGCAGGATGGATTCGTCGGCCGCATTTTTCGCGCGAATTCGCAGCGGCTCCGCTTCGCTCGCATTCGGCAGCAACGGCATCAGGTCGGCGTACAGATGATGTTGCATGCGCCCTACACGCCGCATATGGCTCGCGAGCTCGACGCTGTGCAGTAATGCCACAATACACGCCACCACTAGCAAGCCCTTCGACCAAGGCTTGATATGGGGATACGCCAAAGCAAACAGCGCACAGACGAATGCCGAAGCGGTGTAGGCATAGAGATTCGAGCCGGTGGACAATATCAGCACCGGGCCCAGCGCGACTCCCCACACGATGGCCAGCGCAAACAACCAGCGGACTCCCGCGCTTGCCATCGTAATGAGCAATAACAACGCGCCGATTGCGGCGATCACGAGTTGGTGCTTGTCCCACCAAGGGAAAGCGACAATCTCATTCAGATTCTGCAAAAAGGGAAACATCGAATATTCCGCGAGACGCACCGGAATATTGCCGATGGCCCACGTATAGACGCCCGGAGCGCGAGGCGAAAAAAGAATGATGTCGAGGCGCAGCGCAAGGTAGATCGCCACAACGATGCTGCTCGCCACGAGCGATGGCAGCAGATCGCGAATTGGCACTCGATAAATCGCGCAGAGCAGCAGAAACGGGAAAACTACCGCAGATTCCTTGCTGAACACGGCGAGCACGGTCAAGCCGGCGACCAGCGCTGGCGTGAGATAACGCTGGCGGCTTTCCTTGTCCGCGGGTGGCTGCCGGCAAAGGCATAAAAGCGCAAGCAGCAACCACGCAAGGTAAAGCTGATCGGCAAAGGTCCCGATCCAGCTATGTGTAAAAACGACGAAGGGTACGAGCAAAAATCCGAGTGCAGCGATGGATGCGTGTAACCGGCATGCGCCGAAAGTCATCACGCATCGACGCAGCAACAAAGCATTTGTGATGGCGAATACCGACTGTATGGTGTGCATCAACACGGGCTTGTAGCCGAAAAAATGCGACAGAAAAAGCCATAAATTGAAGGTAAGCGGTCGGTATTGAAATACGCTGAAATCCGTCCAGGAATCCCACGGGACTTGGCTTATCGAGTCCGTGTCGGCGAGTGCAAGCCACTGCAATTCGTCGTGGTTGAAATAGCCTGTATTCAACGCTAGCGGTATCTGAATCAAAACTGCGACAGCAAGAAAAAAATGATCGATGGACAATCGTTCCTTGATGGTGGTTTTCATGCGTCATGCGTCTCGATTTTCGGAAAAGTCCGCGGCAGCTCGAATTTTTAGAGCGTGTTGAGCGCCGAATTTTACAGTACGTCTACCGACAGCGCTGGATTTTGCAGAATCCGATCACGCGCCCGGCAAATGCCATGTGGCAATCATCGGAATCACCGCTCGGTGATTGATGGTTTCACAGGCGGCCTCTCTGGCGCCTGCTGGTTCAAGACAGCGTTAGCCCGAAACGGTTCCGGCAATGCTTGGCGGTATCCGCACGCATAATTTCATCGGATCGACGGGCGATTAATGAGCTTTACAAGAAGCCATGCTCCGCTCGTTGAGCTATTCCTGCATTGCCAAGAGCGCCGCGTCGATCTCGGCGCGAGTGCGAGCGCGCAGCAGCAGTACGGATTTTTTGCGCAAGCTGCTCAGGTCACACTCGGCGATCGCCTGGCGCACTTCGAGCAAGGTGCCGGGGTGCATGCTGAAATCGGTCAGGCCGAGCGCCAGCAGCAGCGCGGTATAGCGTGTATCGCCGGCCATTTCGCCGCACAGCGAAACCGGTTTGCGCG
>JANXUW010000553.1 GCA_025351985.1 Pseudolysobacter sp. | reverse complement strand
CGGCCATGCATTTCCTTGACTAATCATTACATCTGCATCATCGACAGATTCGTATGATGGCCGCATATTATCGCCGCAATACTTGCGCGGCGATACCCAAAGCTGGGGATTGGCCGCATTTTTGCAAGCCGATTCGGCAATGAATTCGTGACAGGAGTCCGCATGCGTTTGCAGGCACTTTTAATCCTCTACCTGCTGTTGTTGCGGTCGGCGTTTGCGCTCGACCCGAATGCACATTTTCAGGATTACGTGCTCGACAACTGGAACACCGAAGACGGCTTGCCGCAGGTGTCGGTGCTCAGTATCACCCAGTGTGCCGAAGGTTATCTGTGGGTAGGTACACAAGCCGAACTGGCGCGTTTTGATGGCGTGCGTTTCACCGTCTACGACCGCAAGAAAACTGGTGGCATCGACACCAGCCTGGTCAGCAGCAGCTTGCGCGACAGCCGCGATCGGCTCTGGTTCGGCACGCCGCACGGTTTGTTGCTGTACGCCGACAAGCACTTTCAATCGATCAACCTGCAGGGCTCAGCCGAATCCGTTTCGATCCAGGGCATCGCCGAAAGCAGCGATGGCAACATGCTGTTCGCCACGCCGCAGGGCGTATTACGTTACCAGGACAATACCCTGGTCGCCGATGCCTTGCCGGGCGTGCCGACATTCAGTGTATTGCGCAGCGCCGACACGCTTTGGATCGGGCTGACTGGCGCGGTCGCGCAGCGCGATGACAAACATCTGAAAATGTTGCCGCTACCGGACGAGGCGAGCTCGGCACGCGTCACCCATCTGGCGGATTCGGCGCAGGGTTTGTGGGTCGGCACGAATGCCGGCTTGTTCGTGTTACGCGACGGAAAACTGCAGCCCGCCACGAACGACGCCGATCTCGACCGATTGAATATCGAAAGCCTCTACACCGATCACGATGGCAATGTCTGGATAGCGACGGCGTCGATGTTGTATCGCGTGCGGCCAAACGGCACGCTCGAGAAAATCGACGCGCAGCAATTCGTGCCGGACTCGTGGATCAGCAGCATCTTCGAGGATCGCGAGCACAATCTGTGGCTCGGCAGCACCACCGAAAGCCTGTTCCGTTTGCACAACGGCTGGCTCAAGCATTACGGCGTCAAAGACGGCCTGCTCGATCGTTTTACCTGGAGCGTGGCGCGCGATACGCGAGGGCATGTCGCGATCGGCACCAACTCCGGCGTGTCACTACATGACGAACACGGCATGCATCTGCTCATTGCCGGCAAGGCCTTGCCAAATCCGGCCGCTTACGAACTGTTTTACGACCGCGAGGGTCGACTATGGATCGGCACACGCTCGGGTATCGCGATTTATGCCGACGGCAAACTCGATACGCCGCCAGCGCTGGCAGCACTCGCGCCGTACCAGATCAATGCGATCGTGCAGACCGGCGCGGACGATTTCTGGATCGGTACACAAGGCGGATTGTATCGCTACAACAAAGGCGCGCTGAGTTTGATCGGCGCCGGTCCCGGCTCGGCGCTCGCGCACGTGCGCAGCATTCTTGTGCTCGATGCCACTGAATTGCTGGTCGGCACCGAAGCCGGCCTGCGCCATGTAAAAGATGCACAGATCGATATGCCGGATTATGCAAAACCGCTCGAGGGAATTTTTGTCACGAGCATCGCGAGTTTGCGTCCGGGCCTGATCGGGATCGGCACGCTGAATGCGGGCATTGGCTTGCTCAGCCACAACACGCTATTGCAACTCACCACCGAAAACGGATTGCCCGGCAACAACGCGTGGACTTTTCGCGTGGTCGGCGACTATGTCTACATCGGCAGCACCGATGGCGTCTGGCGAGTTCCGCTGAGCAAGCTGCCGGAGCCAGCGCAACCCGGCAAGGCATCGCTGCAACCCGAAGTGGTCGTGGGCGCACTCGGACGCGAGCGTCCCGGCCAACGTACACGCTGCTGCAATGGCGGCGCGAACTCGCGCAGCGTGATCGATGGCGACAAGATTTGGTTTCCGACCATGAACGGTCCGATTCGCGTCAACACGCCGGCGATCGCAGCACCGCCGGTCGCGCCAACAGCGGTAATTGAAGGCGTGAATTATCACGGTCAATGGCATGATCCGGGCGCGGATTTGCAACTTTCCGGCGGACCGCGCGATCTGGAAATTCAATTCACCGGCTTGTATTTTCACGATCCGCGCAGTCTGCATTTTCGCTACAAGCTCGAAGGTTACGATGCCGACTGGATCGATGCGGGGCCGCGACGCAGCGCGTATTACACCAACCTGAGTCCAGGCAAGTATCGTTTTCATGTGCTCGCCAAAACCGGTGCCAATCTCGACAGCGCAGAGACCACACTGAGTTTTTCGCTGATCCCGCGCTGGCATGAAAACGCCTTTGTGCGCGCGTTGTTTGTGCTGCTCGCGATGGCGCTGATGGTGCTGGTGTGGTTGATTCGCACGCGCACCTATCGCCGTCGTCAGCAACAGCTCGAAGTGCTTGTGAACCTTCGCACCGATCAACTGCGTTACACCAACAAGCAACTGGCGGAAGCGAACCAGACGCTGACCGTCGAGAGCAATACCGACCCGCTGACCGGCCTGCCGAACCGCCGTTATCTGCTCAACCAGATGCAAAAAATCATCGACACCGACGTGCAGGCCGGCAAGCGTTGTCGCATCGCTTTGCTGCTGATCGACATGGATGATTTCAAGATCATCAACGACGATCGCGGCCACGCGGTCGGCGATCATATCCTGCAGCAATTTGCGCAGCTGTTGATGAACCTGCACGACATGGGCGATCTGATCGCGCGTTGGGGCGGCGATGAATTCTTGCTGGTATTGCACGACGTCGATGCCGACCAAGCGGTGACCGTCGCCGAGAACATTCGCAAGATCATTACCGAGCATAATTTCGCCGCCAACGATAACGACCTGCTGCAATTGAAATGCTCGATTGGCGTCGCGCTCCATCCGCCGTTTCCGGACGATACGCTGTTGTCGGATTGGTCGGTGGCGCTGGAATTGGCCGATATGGCGCTGAACCGCATCAAACAGGAGGGCGGCAATCGCAGTCTCGCGCTGATCGCCGGCAGCAACGCGAGCAGCGCGTTGTTCAAGCGAAATATCAGCGCGCGCGTCGATAAATTACTGGCGACCAGCGCGTTACGTTTGCTGCGCGGAAAATCGTGATATCGCGCTATCGCGAGGCTTGAAAATCACGATACCGGCTTACGCGCAAACTTCATCCAGTGTTGCTGGTTGCATGGCACGCACTTCGCGCAAGCAACGTCCCAGCAGGATCATCGCGGCTTCGAGATCCGCCGGCGGCAAGTCGGCATAGCCGAGCAACAAACCGCAGCGCGCCGGCCGGCGTAAATAATACGGATCGACCGGATACAGACCCAGGCCAAACTCGCTCGCGCGCTGCATCAATCGCTGCAAGCCGATGCGATCGAGTTGCGGCAACCACGCCAGCGCATGCATGCCGGCACTGGAATCGGCGAGCTCGAGTTGAGCGCCGATGTGGCGTTGAATCGCCGCGATCAGGGCCGCACGACGATGCTTCAACTCCACCGCGATCTGGCGCAGG
>JANXUW010000251.1 GCA_025351985.1 Pseudolysobacter sp. | reverse complement strand
CGCGCCGCGGCCTTCCACGCGCGCGATGATTTCCTTGTAACCGCCGTGCTCGCCGTCGCTCTGGCTCAGAATTTCCAGCGTCCAGCGGCGGCGTTCGGCGTAACGCGCGTACATGCGGAACAGGTCGCCGGCAAAAATCGCGGCTTCGTCACCACCGGTGCCGGCGCGCACTTCGAGGAAAATATTTGCGTCGTCGCGCGGATCTTTCGGCAGCAACAGCAGATTCAGATCGCGATCGAGTTGCGTACGCGTGGTTTCGAGTTCGGCGATTTCCTCGACCGCGAGATCGCGCATCTCGGGATCTTTCAGCATGAGCTGCGCCGCATCCAGCGATTGTGTCAGCGTGTTGTAGTTGGCGAGCGCGGCGGAAACCGGTTCGAGCTGCGCGTATTCTTTGGACAACGAACGAAAACGATTCTGATCGCTCAGCGCATCCGGTTGCGCGAGCAGCATCGCCACTTCCTGGTGGCGTTCGGAGAGTTGTTCCAGCTTGCGGCGAATCGATGGGGTCATGCGTCCTTGTCCGGAATGTTTTGCGTGCTGCTGGCGCCGGCATCGTACAGGCGTTCGGCGGCGAGCAGCAGGTCGTGATCGCCGCGCAATGCGGCTTCGCGCAGATTGGCGCTCGGCGTGTGCAGCAGTTTATTGGTGAGCGTGTTGGCGAGAAATTCCAGCGCCTGCTCGGGCGTGCGCCCGGCATTCAACAACTGGCGCGCCTTGCTCAATACCTCATCGCGCTGCGCTTCTGCGCCCGCGCGCAGATGCAGAATCGGGTTGCGCACGTCGAGGGTGCGGCGCCACGCCAGATAACGTTCGACCTGCAGATCGATGATGGTCTCGGCTTCGCGTGCGGCCTGCTGTCGGCCTTGCATGTTTTCGTTGATGACGTCGCGCAGGTCATCGATGGTGTAGAGAAATACGTCGTCGAGCTTGGCGACCTCGGCCTCGATGTCGCGCGGCACGGCGATATCGACCATGAACATCGGCTTGTGGCGGCGCGCGCGGATCGCGTCGGCGACCATCTTGTGTGTGAGTATCGGCTCGCGGCTCGCGGTGGACGAAATCACGATGTCGGCTTCCGCCAGATGCTGCGGCAGATCGTCCAGCGCGATCGCGTAACCGGAGAAACGGCTGGCGAGGGTTTGTGCATGTTCCAGGGTGCGATTGGCGACGATCAGCCGCCGCGCCGGCGCATCAAACAGGTGCCGCGCGGCCAGCTCGATCGTTTCGCCGGCGCCGATCAACAACACGCATGCCTGCTTCAAATCGGTGAATACGCGTTCGGCCAGACGCACGGCAGTGTAGGCGACCGACACCGTATTCGCGCCGATGCGCGTATCGCTGCGCACGCGCTTGGCCACGGCAAAGGTTTGTTGCAGCAAGCGCTCCATCGGCGTGCCAAGGCTGTGCGCGGTGCGCGCCATCTGGTAGGCATCCTTGACCTGGCCGAGGATTTGCGGCTCGCCGAGCACCATCGAATCGAGCCCGGTGGCGACGCGAAAAATATGTCGGACCGCGGCGTTTTCTTCGTGCCGGTAAAGGAACTCATCGAGCTTGCGCGTGCCTAAGCAATGGTGCGCGAGCAGCCAGCGCTGCGGCGTGATCTCGGCACCGGCCTCGACCGTGCAATACAGCTCGGTGCGATTGCAGGTGGAGAGGATCAGCGCTTCGCTCACGCCGGGCTGACGTACGAGATCGGATAATGCGTCGGCGGTGTTTTCCGGCGCGAACGCCACCTGCTCGCGCAGCTCCAGCGGCGCGGTGAGGTGGTTGAGTCCGAGGGCAATCAAAGCCATAAATGGTGAGGCCGCAGTGGCAGAAATCGGCTAAGCTAGCGGTCAAAAACGTCGATGGCGCAAGGATAAAAGCGCGCACGATGATGGCAGGATGTGACGTTCAAGCCTGCAATTTTGCGGGCGCGACCGGGCAAGATCAAGTGAGACAGCGATTTGTGTTGCTGTGCGTTGCAGTGAAGTGCAAAAAATCCTCGAAAGGTAAGGTTCGCTTTGATATGAAACCACCGAAGTCACCATTGCACGCATCGCCGAGCACACTTGCATGGTGGAGCTGTCCGGGTGTGGTCTATTTTCTGGCAGTTGGTGAACCATATCTTGCGATCAAGATTGGTGTTGCTGCGCAAACCGGAACCAAGGATTTACGTGTGAGCATCAAGCGAAGGCTGGATCAGATCCAATCATCCAATCACGAGCCAGTTCAGATCATCGGCATCACTTATTTTGAGAAGCCGAAACACGAATATCCCATGTGGCAAGCTGAGATTTTGGAGCGTGAGCTACATAATGAGTTTCAGCATCTCGCGCGGTTCTCACGCGACACTCGCGGTTCGGAATGGTTTAACCCCTCAGAGCAGCTGCTTGCGAGAATTGGCGAAATTTCAGTACCGCCGGAGCAGCTGAATCTCCCCAGATTTTTTTGCAGTTTAATCACGGCAACAACTGTCTAACAATCCAATCAAGCAGATGCCATTGGCACTGCCAATTTATGCGCCCAGAGATTTTTGCAAAATGAAAGAAGCGTTTCGGTTTTCCAAATTGATGTCGGTCGGATCGATGGTCCGCATGCTCTGCGTCGGAATGACGCTAGGCCTCAGCGCATGCGTCACGCTGCCGGCTGCCTCGTCGCGTTCGCCGAACGTCAGCGAGCCGCTCACACATCTGCAAGTCCCGGCGCAATCGCCCGATCATGACGTTTTGCTCAAGCTCATGAGCGCGGAATTTGCGCTGAGTCATGGCGATGTTGATACCGCTGGCAGCGGTTATCTTGATGCTGCGCTGATCAGCAACGATGCGGCGGTCGCGGCGCAGGCGACGCTAGTCGCGCTCGCGGGCAAGCATTGGGATCGCGCCAATCAGGCATTGGCGCGCTGGCAGGTTTTGAGCCCGAACGACGCCGGCATTTTGCAGGCGCGCGCCTCGCTCGATCTGGTCGCTGGCCACAGCGATGCGGCGTATGCGAGTTTGGTAGAACTCGTGCGTCTGCATCCCGACGGAAAAGGGTGGCAGGCGGTGGGGCTGACATTGCTCAGCGCGCCGGACAAAAAACTCAGCGGTGACCTGCTGCAGCGCCTCGCAACGCCCGAGCAACTGGGCACGCAGGGCGAAATCTGGATCGCGATCAGTCAGCTCGCGTTGAAGCTCGATCGCGCCACGTTGTCGACGCAACTCGCCGACCAGGCCGTCACGCGGTTCCACACTAGCGAGGCGTATGCGTGGGCGGCGCAGCTCGCGTTGCGTGCGGGTGATCAGAAACGCGCCAAAACGCTGTACGCCGAATCGTTGCAACACGATGCCAAAAATCCGCGCCTGCGTATCGGCTACGCCAAGTTGCTCAGTGACATGGGCGAAAATGCCGAAGCGGCACGCCTGCTGGCGCGCGGTCCGCAGGACGATCTGATCTATTCCGCGCGTGCCGCGTATGCCGCGCGTGCCAGCGACAAAAAACTCATCCAGGCCTTGTACAAGGAAATCGAAGCCTTGCCCGCGCCGCGCCCGAGCGAGCGTCTGACCTTGCTCGGCCAGCTCGCCGAGTTGCTTGAATTGAGACCCGAGGCACAGCGCTGGTACGGACAGGTTGATGATGACGACGATCATTATTTCGATGCGCAGACGCGTATCGCGATCCTGCTCGATCAACAAGGCAAAGGGGCCGATGCGCTCGAACTCGTGCATGCGATCCAGGCACGCGCGGGCGATGACCGCAAGGCGCTCGGCGAGGCGTTCCAGCTTGAGGCCGAATTGCTGAACCATCAGGATCGCCGCCCGCAGGCGATCGATACCTACACGCGCGGACTCAAGGCGCTGCCCGACGATACGCGGCTGTTGTACGGTCGCGCGTTACTGAGCGAGGAACTCGACCAGACTGCGAATGCGGAGAAGGACCTGCGTCGCGTGGTCGAGCTCAAACCGAACGATGCGGATGCGCTGAATGCGCTCGGCTACACGCTGGCGGATCGCACCGAGCACAAGGATGAAGCGCTCGGCCTGATCCAGAAAGCGTTGAGCCTGAAACCCGATGATCCGGCCATCATCGACAGCCTCGGCTGGGTGCAATATCGGCTCGGCAATCTGGTTGATGCGGTGAAAAGTTTGCGCCGCGCGTTCGAGCATCAGCCCGATGCGGAAATCGCTGCGCATTTCGGCGAGGTATTGTGGATCTCCGGCAACAGGGACGAGGCGCGCAAGGTGTGGGCCGAGGGCAGCAAACAAGACGGCAAAAACAAGTCGCTGCTCGAAACCCGGCGCAGGCTCGGCGCATGAATTCTGGCTCGGATTTGGCGCGGAATCCCGCATCGTGGTTAGTCGTTTTGACGGCGCTATTGCTTGCCGCCTGCGCGCCCGTGCGTTTGCGCGAAGACAGCAGTCTGGCGCAAGCGCAATCGGCGCGTGAGGCGGCGCTCGCTGCACAATCGAACTGGACGCTGAAGGCGCGCATCGCGGTATCCAACGGTGATGACGGCGGCAGCGGCGAACTTGAATGGCAGCAGCACGGCGATCGCTACGATTTCACCGTGCACGCGCCGGTCACCGGCAAGACCTGGCATCTGCATGGCGATGCGCACGAGGCAATTCTCGAAGGTGTCGAGGCGGTACCGCTGATCGGAACCGATCCGGCCGAGTTGTTGCGCGACAAGGTGGGCTGGATCGTGCCTCTGCGCGAACTCACGGCGTGGGTGCGTGCGTTGCGTGCGCCGCAGGACAAAATCGCTACACAAACCAAGGCGCAGATCAGCTACAACGATCATGCGTTGCCGGCGGTGTTGCAGCAGTCCGGCTGGACGGTCGAATACAAGGAATATTTCGATACGTTGAGTCCGCCATTGCCGCGCAAGGTGTTCGCCGCCAAGCCGCCGTATCGTGTGCGCATGGTGATCGAACGCTGGTCGGTTGATCAGTAACAACGCCGCATGCCATCCGCACCGATGATCGATCAAGCCGGTTGGAGTATCTGGCCGGCGCCGGCCAAGCTCAATCTGTTCCTGCATATCGTCGGTCAGCGCGCGGATGGTTACCATCTGCTGCAAACGGCGTTTCAATTGCTCGATTGGGGCGATAGCATTCGTTTGCGCGTGCGTGCAGACGGTGAGATTTTGCGTGCGGCCGAGTTGCCGGGCGTGTCGCTGCAAAGCGATCTTTGTCTGCGTGCAGCGCGGTTGTTGCAGGAACATACCTCGACGCCGCTTGGTGCCGACATCGCCGTCGAGAAACACATTCCAATGGGCGGTGGCCTCGGCGGCGGCAGCTCGGACGCGGCCACCGTGCTGGTCGGGCTCAATGCGTTGTGGCGAATCGGTTTGGATATCGACACGCTCGCGGCACTCGGTTTGCGCCTCGGCGCCGATGTGCCGGTATTCGTGCGCGGCCATAGTGCGTGGGCTGAAGGCATCGGTGATGAACTGACCGCGATCAGCCTTCCCGAGCAGGCCTACATCATCCTCGATCCGCGCGTTAGTGTGCCGACCGCGGAACTTTTCCGTGTGCCGGAATTGACACGCAACACGCCACGCGGGACAATTCGTGGCTTGGTTTCGGGCGAGCTGGTCGCAAATTCGTTTGCGCCGGTGGTGCGTTCGCGTTTCGCCGCAGTCGATGCCGCAATGCATTGGCTGGATCGGTTCAGCGCGGCGCGATTGTCCGGCAGTGGTGGTTGTGTGTTTGCCGCCGTGCCGAATATCGATGCAGCGAATGTCATTGCGCAGCAATGTCCGCCCGAATTTGTGGCGCATGTGGCGCGTGGTATCAACGTTTCACCACTATTGGAATTGGCGCGGAAATTTTCTGCTGCCGGGTAAATCCGGGGTATTGGCGCAATGCGCTGGCTAGTAGATTTTTCCGCAGTACCGAGTCGGGTTTTGGTTGCATCAGGTTTGTGTGGTCTGGAAACATCGGCGCAAGCGGTAGCCAGATTCATCGAGTTTCCGCTGGGACGTCGCCAAGTTGGTAAGGCACGGGGTTTTGATCCCCGCATTCGTAGGTTCGAGTCCTACCGTCCCAGCCATTCAGTTCAGTCAGGTTTTATCCGCAGGAGCACGACATCGTGCAGTGGACTTCATGCCGTCGGCAACACGCAGTGGCATGAGGTGGTTGGGACGCAAGATTTTGCTCTTTGTAGCCTCTTTGAGTTAAGGAGGGCGAATTCCTGGCGTAGCTAAGGAATTCGGGGTTGTGGAAGCACCATCGCCACAATCGGAGTTTCGGCGGCAGGGCATTTTTTAGCAGTTCCCCATCAGGTGGCACGTGAACTCATCAGGCATTCTGATTTTTACCGGCAACGCGAATCGGCCGCTGGCGCAAGCCGTGTGCCACGAGCTCGGCGCGCCGCTCGGCAAGGCGCTGGTCAGTCGTTTCAGCGATGGCGAAGTGCAGGTCGAAATCGAGGAAAACGTGCGCCGGCAAGAGGTGTTCGTGATCCAGCCGACGTGCGTGCCGACGGCGGACAATTTCATGGAGTTGCTGGTGTTGATCGATGCGCTGAAGCGTGCATCGGCGGCGCTGGTGACGGCGGTGATTCCGTATTTCGGTTATGCGCGACAGGATCGACGCCCGCGTTCGGCGCGAGTGCCGATCACGGCCAAGGTCGCGGCGAAGATGGTCAGTTCGGTCGGCACCGATCGTGTGTTGACGGTCGATCTGCATGCCGACCAGATTCAGGGTTTTTTCGATATTCCGCTGGATAACGTGTATGCCTCGCCGGTGTTGCTGGCGGACATCTGGCGTTATCAGGGCACCAAGGATCTGATCGTGGTATCGCCCGATGTCGGCGGGGTGGTGCGCGCGCGAGCGATCGCCAAGCGCCTCGACGACGCTGATCTTGCAATCATCGACAAGAGCCGCCCGCGCGCCAACGAATCGAC
>JANXUW010000463.1 GCA_025351985.1 Pseudolysobacter sp. | reverse complement strand
CCTGCGGATTGGCCTTGTACAACGCCAGCATGAGGCGATTGAGATCGGTGGAACTGTCGCCACGCACGGCCTGCGCCACTTGGCTCAACGCAGAACCATTGCTGACCGGACCAAACTCCTTGCTGCTGATCGGCGTACTTGCCGGTGCAGCAGCAGGCGCTTTGGCAACGGCGACCGGCGCAGCCGGAGCTGTCGCGGGCGTGGGCTGGCGGACTTTCGCCGGAGCCGTGTCGCCTGGCACGATCGCCGGCGCCTTGGCCACTACTGGCGCGGGTGCCGGCTTGGTGTCGGCGGCGATCGAGGACTTGGCTGCAGGTGCCGTCACTGGCGGATCAAGCAGCACGGTGTACTCGCGCAGCAGCTTGCCCTTGGCCCAGTTGGCCTGCAGCAGGAAGTCGAGATAAGGCTCGCGCACGTTTTCGGTGCTGGTGACCTGGATCACGGTACCGCCATGCGGTTGCGTCACGACGGCGAATTGCAGCGCCGCGCCGACTCTGCCGCGAGACAGGCCGACGCGCGCAAAATCCTCGTCCGTCGCCAGCGCTACCGCCAAATCGGCGGCTTCGCCAGGCGAGCTGACGGTGACCGGAATTTCGGCGATCAGCGGTTGATTCAGACCGGACTTGACCTGGATGGCACCCAGTCCCAGCGCCCAGACATTGGTTCCACCCAACGCCAGCGCGATGGCGAGCGACAGCTTGATTGGTGCATTCATTCCGTATTCTCCCCAAAAACCCGTATCCGAAACCGGACGTCACCCTACTACAGAAATACTCGAAAGCAACTCACGATATGCGCGTAACTATAGTTCACAAATAGCTTTTAACCAATAGCTCGGCGATCTGAACCGCATTCAGTGCCGCGCCTTTGCGAATATTGTCCGATACGATCCACAGGTTGAGGCCGTGAACGTGCGAGATATCCTCGCGAATGCGACCGACAAAAACCGGGTCCTGCCCGGCCGCGTGCGACACCGGCGTCGGGTAGCCACCGGCCTTGCGCTCATCCACCACGACCACGCCCGGCGCAGCTTCCAATAACCTGCGCGCTTGTTCGGCGCTGATCTTGTCGCGTGTTTCGATATGCACCGCTTCGGCGTGGCCGTAGAACACCGGCACGCGCACCGCGGTCGGATTGACCTGGATGGTTTCGTCTTCGAAGATCTTGCGCGTCTCCCAGACCATTTTCATTTCTTCCTTGGTGTAGCCGTTGTCCTGGAAGTCATCGATGTGCGGGATGACATTGAACGCAATCTGCGCGCTGAACTTGGCCGGCGCGTGTTCCTGGCCGTTGAGCATCGCCGCAGTTTGTTTCGCGAGTTCGTCCAGCCCGGAACGTCCGGCGCCGGAAACCGATTGATAGGTCGCAACATTGATGCGCGTGATGCCCGCCGCGTGATGGATCGGTGCGAGCACGGCCAGCATCTGCATCGTCGAGCAATTTGGATTGGCGATGATGCCGCGTTTCTTGTAGTGCGCGATCGCGTGCGGGTTGACCTCGCTGATCACCAGCGGAATATCATCGTGGTAGCGAAACTCCGAAGTGTTGTCGATCACCACCGCGCCTGCCGCTGCGGCGCGCGGCGCATGTGCACGACTGACCGAACCGCCTGCCGAGAAGAACGCGATATCGACACCGCTGAAATCATAACTATCGAGATTCTGCACGGTGATTTTGCGGCCGCCGAATTCGATCGTGCTGCCGGCCGAACGCTCGCTGGCGAGCGCTACCAATTCGCTGATCGGGAATCCGCGCTCGTGCAGAATGTTCAACACGGTTTCGCCCACCGCACCGGTAGCGCCGACCATTGCCACCTTGTAGCTCGCCTTCTTGCTCATTGCCGTTCTGTTCCCGTGTTCGTTGCGAATTTGCTATCGAAAAGCCGGCGTTTGTTCGCGCCTGACTATCGTGACTTTTGCGAGCTGCGAATGACCCCGCAGTCGCACTATTTATTCCGGTTTGTCGCCCACGACAGCCGCGGAAAGCAGCGGCGACATAACACCGACATCGCCACATTGCGCGCGATGGCGCAATGCGTGATCCATCAGCACGAGTGCGACCATCGCTTCGGCAATCGGCGTGGCACGAATGCCGACGCACGGATCGTGACGCCCGGT
>JANXUW010000458.1 GCA_025351985.1 Pseudolysobacter sp. | reverse complement strand
CAGCAAATCGCATCGAACGACGTAACCCCGATTGTCATCGCTCTGGATGGCGAATCGGGTGGAGATAGGTATGTCGCTGCAAATCGATCGGAGTACAGGCTTCGAGTTATTAGTATGTGTCGCAATTCTCGCGGCATCGCTGTGCGCGTCCTGCGCATATGCGGACGTGCCGGCGTCCGAACGCACCGCGCTCGTTGCGCTATACAACAGCACCGGCGGCGCTAGCTGGACCCACAGCGCGCACTGGAACACGTCCGACCCAGTCTGTCCGGGCATACCAGCGAACAACTGGTACGGCATTACCTGCGATGGCAGCAACAGCACGGTCACGGGGATCGGCCTGAACAGCAATAATCTTTCCGGTACGCTGGCAGCGTTATCTGGCCTGCCGGATATCCAGTCGTTTGATGTCAGTTTCAATGGCCTGCAAGGCAGCCTTCCCGCGCTGACGGGACTCGGCAGCCTCGACTATTTCAACGTCAACTTCAATTCGCTGACCGGCCAGATTCCCGCGCTGTCGGGATTGAATAATCTACGTCAATTTCTCGCCGAGAGGAATGAGTTGACCGGTAACATTCCCTCACTCCAGGGATTGACCAATCTGCAGGCATTCGAAGTCGACCGCAATTTTCTCAGCGGCAAAATTCCTTCGCTTGCCGGACTAACATCGCTGACCTACCTCAGTGTGTTCTTCAACCAGTTGAGCGGCGCTTTTCCCGATTTGACCGGATTGTCCCACTTCAACGCATTGCTGCTCGACAATAATCGATTCAGCGGCACGATCCCGGCGAATGCCCTGGCCGGCCAATCGCAGCTGTTCTATTTCGACATCGACTACAACGGATTCAGCGGTGCGCCGCCAACCGCGCCAACCACGCTGACGGCTGGACAGTCTAGCCTGTGTCCCAATCCGCTGGATCATGACGTTTCACCCGGTTGGGATGCGGCAGCAGGATTCACCCCGTGGTACACGGCCTGCACGACGACAGCCACGACAACCACGTTCGAGGCACCATCGGTAGTGCCCAATCCGCCCGCTGCCGGTGCCACGTTCACCGTTTACTTCGGCGTGGACGTAGGATCTTCTGCGACGCCCACCGGCACCGTTCTGATCAGTGATAGCGTCGACAACGACGCGACGTGTACCGGCACGCTTTCCCATGTGGCGGGAGGCAATTTCGCCAACTGCAGTTTGAGCCTGGCATCCGCCGGCCCGCACACCTTGAGCGCGGCATACGCTGGAGATGGCGCCTTTGCGCCATCGAGCGCTACTTTCGACCTGAGCGTAACGGGTGCGGCGAGCAGCACCACACTCACCGCTACACCGAACCCCGCACGACCGGACAATCCGTAGTCGCAAGCGCGACCGTCGTCTCACCACTCGCCGGTTTCGGTGGCCCGGTCGTGCCGCCTTCGGGCAGCGTGGTCATCGGCGACGGCACAACAAATTGCACCGCCACGCTGGCCGGCACGAGCGCCGGCCACAGCATGGGCAACTGCGCTTTGCATTTCAGCACGGCCGGCACGCATGCGCTCGCCGCCGCGTATTCCGGCGATACGGTGTACAACCCATCGAATGCGACCTTCGACGAAACCGTGACTGCCGCGGTCGTAGTCGCGACACCGCTGCCGACGCTCGGTGGCTGGGGCGTGCTTGCGCTGGTGGCGGCACTTTGCGGCAGCGCCGTTTATTACGATGAGCGCCGGCGAAAACACACAGCGCAGCGCCAGGCAACATAGCATCGCGCCGGCCTCAGGTAGATTGCGACAGGCTTAATGCGTCTCGAACAGCTTGCGTGCGGTTGGATACAGATCGACCTCGATCGCCGGCATCGCCCGCAACTGTTTGCGCGCGGTGTCCTGCATCGCCACGGCGTCGCTGTTTTTATTTGCCGCCATGAGGCAATGACCACGTAGCAACCGTGCCTCCGGCGGCCAGAACGAACCGGCGTCGATTACGAGTTTGTCGATCTCGCTCAGCGCGCCATCCAGTAGCGGCAACGCTTCGGCGCAACGTTGCGTGCCGATCAGAAAATCCGCGAGCGGAATCTGCAGCGGATAAAGCGCGATAGCATGATCGTGCGCAAGTTGCTGGCCGATGCGCAACGCGGCGCGGAAATCGCGTTCGGCGTCGTTCGTGTCGCCGTGCAATGCTTCCGCCAGCGCGAGCAGGCGCAACGCTATTGCTCCGTTCGGCGAATTCTCGCCTTCGGTTTTTTGCAGCAGTTCGACTGCGCGTTTTGCATAAACCAATGCCTCGTCGAACCGGCCTTCCTGCTCCAGCGTTCCGGCGAGATTCTCGCAATCGACCGCTTCGGTGCCCTGCCCGTTATCGTCATGCACGCGCGCCAGCACGTCGCGCTGCAAACTCTCGGCTTCGTCCAGCTGACCGGTATGTTTCAACGCAAACGACAGATTGTTTTCCGCCGTCAGCGTGTTCGGGTGATCCGCGCCGAGGCTGCGCTGAAAACGCGCGACAACTTCGCGTCCCAATTCTGCCGCTGCAACAAAATCGCGACGGCTAGCGTGCAGGATCACGAGCATGTTCAGATTTTCGCTGATCTTAGGATGATCCACCGCAAGCGTGTGCCGGAAAATCGCGAGTGCTTCGTTCGCGCTGGTTTCGGCATCGTCGATTCGATCCAGGCCCTGATAAACGCCGGCCAGCGCGAGCTCGGTAAATCCGACCAGCGGATGCGCGACGCCGAAGACCTTGCGGCGTATCGCGAGGGCACGTTCCAGCGCCGGCCTCGCCTCTTCGTCGCTGCCCGATTCATCGAGAATCGTGCCGATGTTGTGCAGCGATGTCGCGACATCGGGATCATCGTTGCCGAGGTTTTTTTCGCGTATCGCCAGTGCGCGCCGGTACGTCGCCAACGCGTCGATCTTCTTGCCGAGATTGTCGAGATTGGTGGCTTCGTCATCGAGCCGCCGTGCGGTCTCCACCGCCGCATCGCCATAGTGCCGTTGTGCCGCTTGCAGCGCCGCGACAAACATCGCATCGGCCGCCTGGAAATCACCGCGACTTTGCAGCAACACACCGAGATTGCCGAGGCTTTCTATCGTCGCTGGATCGTCTTCGCCGAGTCGGCTACGACGCAGTGCCAGCGCTTCGCGCAGCATCGGTTCGGCCTGCGCATAATCGGCTTTCTGCGTATGGATCTGGCCGAGCTCATCGAGGCTTTCGGCAAGTTCGGGATCGCTGCCGGCGAAGTTCTGCCGACGCAATACGAGCGCCTGTTCGGCCAGCGGCAAAGCAGGATCTGCTCGACCAAGGCGCAAAACGCCTGCAGGGAACGTTGGAAAATGCGCCGGTGCTGCGCGCCCGTTTGTTGAATACCGTGGCGACCACTTACACCGCACTCGGTCTGTACGATCGTGCTTTGCCGCTGGCCGAACAGGCGCTCGTATTGCGTCGGCAGAACTTCGCCGGCAGCGATCCCGAACTTGCCGAAAGCCTCGATGAGCTCGGCCAGATCCATACGCAGAAAGCCGATTATG
>JANXUW010000439.1 GCA_025351985.1 Pseudolysobacter sp. | reverse complement strand
GCATCACCGACATCCGCGCGGTTGCGGCGCTGGCGCATGCGGCGGGTGCGCAAGTGCTGGTCGACAACACTTTTCTCTCGCCGGCGCTGCAGCAGCCGATCGAACTCGGCGCCGATCTCGTGCTGCATTCGACCACGAAATATCTCAATGGACATTCCGACGTGGTCGGCGGCGCCGTGGTCTGGGCCGATGCCGCGCAAGGCGAACAGCTCACATGGTGGGCGAATTGTCTTGGCCTCACGGGTTCGCCGTTCGACAGCTTTCTGACCTTGCGCGGCCTGCGCACGCTCGCGCCGCGCATCGCCGTGCATCAGGAAAATGCGCAGGCGCTCGCCACCTTGCTGGTCGACATCCGGCCGTGAGTCGCGTGCATTTCCCGGGCTTGTTGAATCATCCCGGTCACGAACTCGCCAAGCGTCAGCAGCGCGGTTTCGGTGGCATGCTGAGTTTCGATCTGCGCGGTGGCGAAGAAGCGGCGGCCGCTTTTGTCGATGGCCTGAAGTTGTACACGCTGGCGGAATCGCTCGGCGGTGTCGAAAGCCTGGTCGCGCATCCGGCGACGATGACGCATGCCTCGATGGATGCACCCGCGCGCGCGCGCGCCGGCATCGGCGATGGTTTGCTGCGGCTGTCGGTCGGCATCGAATCGGCGCAGGATCTGCTCACCGATTTGCGCGCCGGACTGGATCGCGCGGTGCATATCGAAAGCGGTCATCGCATCGCCGCGGTGGCCTGAATAAATCGCTTGCGGCTGGCCTGCACCCGCATCATCAGTCCGCACGCATCGCGCGCAAAATCAGGCAACGCAGGCGTGGGTGCTGAACTCGCTGCCTTGCCTTGCAAAACACGCACAGGCATATAATGCCGCCCATGACTCATTCTTCGGCCTGACTGTCGCTGAGTCTTGGGAATCGGTTTTGTCCGTGCCGATCGGCCCCATGAAAAACAACGGATGTGATTCAGGGGGAATCCATGCAAGACAAGACTGCATTGCGCAAATGCTTGCGCAATCCGTTAGTGCGTCGTGTGCCCGCATTTGCGTTGGCGGTTTGTGTCAGCGCGTCTGCGCTGGCGGCCAGTACCACGTTGAGCGGAACGTCACCCGCCAGCATCAGTGCCGGCAAATTACCGCAAACGCTCAATTTTCCGGTGACCCGCACGGGCGATAAAACCTACCCGGTGGTGTTGAGTTATCACACGCAGAATGTCACTGCTTTATCAGGCAAAGACTATACCGGCAGCGGCAACAGCATCACGCTGCCGAGCGGCGCTAGCAGTATCAATATTCCGATAACCATCTTGCCCGATTCCGGCAACCCGCCGTTCAATACCTTCAAGGTGCTGCTGGACGGCGCAACGCTCGGCACGCTGCCGACGTTCGGTACGCAGCAGGTTTTCACCACGGGGACGACGCCGTTTTCGATCGGCATCGCCGATTTCAACGGCGATGGTCTTCTCGACCTGATCGTGGCGAATGGCAGCGCCAACAATATTTCTGTGCTGCTCAATACGACGGCGCCGGGTGCTGCCGCGCCGGTCTATACGACCCAGCAGACCTTCGCTACCGGACTCAATCCCAAAGCGGTCAGCGTCGCCGATATCAATGGCGATGGCCTGCTCGACATCATTGTTTCGAATGCCGGTGACAATACCGTTTCGGTGCTGTTCAACACCACGGTGCCCGGTGCACTTGTCGCGAGTTTTGCCGCACAACAATCCTTTGCCACAGGCAACAGTCCCGGCGCGATCAGCGTGGCGGATCTCAACGGCGACGGCAAATCCGATCTGATCGTCGCCAACAGCGGATCCGGCAATGTTTCTGTGCTGCTCAATACGACCACACCGGGCGCTGCCACGCCGAGTTTTGCCGTACAGCAAACCTTTGCTACCGGCAGCAATCCGAGTGCAGTCGCTACGGCCGATATCAATGGCGACGGCGAGCCTGATCTGATCGTTGCGAACAACGGTTCCGGCAATGTCTCCGTGTTGCTCAACACCACCACGCCGGGTGCGACGACGCTGAGTTTTGCCGCGCAGCAGACCTCTGCTACCGGGGCCAATCCGACCTCGGTCGCCGTAGCCGATTTGAACGGTGATGGCGCGCTCGATCTGGCGGTCGCAAATAGTGCGTCCGGCACGGTGTCGGTGTTGTTCAACATCGCGGCGACCGGGGCGGCGACGCCGAGTTTTTCCGCGCAGCAGACCTTCGCTGTGGAAGCTGCGCCAACCTCGGTAGCAGCCGTTGACATCAACGGCGATGGCAAGCCCGATCTGCTCGTCGCAAACGGTGGTGCCAATACGGCATCGGTGTTGCTCAACGTCACCATCCCCGGCGCTGCCACGGCCGGGTTTGCTGCAGAACAAAGTTTTGCCGCTGGCACGAATCCGGTCGCGATCAGCGCGGCGGATATCAACCGCGATGGCCAGCCCGATCTGGTTGTGACCAATGCCGGTTCCGGCACGGTTTCGGTGCTGCTCAATACGGCCGTCGCCAGTAATATCGCGCCGGGTTTTGCCGCCAAGCAGGATTTTGCTTCGGCGTATGATCCGGTCGGACTTGGCGTTCCAGGTTATGTAACGGCGGCTGATATCAACGGCGATGGCAAGCCCGACCTGATAGTTGCGGATGGCGATAACTTTGGGGTTTTTATCAACACGACCATACCCGGCAGCGCTACCGCGACTTATGCTGCACGGCAAATTTTTGCGATTGGCACCACGGTCAGCATCTTTGCGATGGCCGATATCAACGGCGATGGCAAACTCGATGTGGTGGCCGTGTCCGCCTCGCAGGACGCCAGCCACGTCGGGCAAATCATGTTATCCATAAACACTACCGCTGCAGGAGCCGGTAGCCCGAGCTTTGCTGCGCCACAAATTTTCCCCACCGGGCTGGATCCGCGCTCGGCAATCAGTATCGATATCAACGGCGATGGCAAGCCCGATGTGATCACAGCCAACCGCAATGCAAATACCATTTCGGTATTGCTCAACACTACCGTCACTGGTGCCGCAACTGGCAGCTTTGCCGCGCAACAGACGTTTGCCACCGGCACCAACCCGATCTCGGTCACTGCCGCAGATATCAATGGCGATGGCAAGCCGGATTTGATCGTCGCGAACAGCAGCGTCGGCACGATATCCATATTGCTCAACACCACACCTCCGGGCGCTGCAGTGCCAAGCTTTGCTGTGCAGCAGACGTTTGCAACGGGATCGAATCCGCAGCAGATTATTAGTGCGGATATCAATGGCGACGGCAAGCCCGATCTGATCACGGTAGACAGCAGCGGTAACACGGTTTCGGTATTGCTCAACAACACGGTGCCGGGGAGCTTGATGGCGAGTTTTGGTATCAAGCAGTCCTTCGCTGCCGGGTCACTGCCGCTTGCCATCGCGGTCGCCGACCTCAACGGCGATGGCAAGCCGGATCTGATCGCTGCGAACTACAGCTACAGCGCCAGCGGCGGCACCATATCGGTGTTGCGCAACACCACGGCGTCTGGCGCCACCAGCGCCAGCTTCGCCGCGCTGCAGTCCTCCGCCGTGGGAATAGGAACCCTCTCGGTTGCAGTTGCCGATCTGAATGGTGATGGCAAGCCCGATATTGTCGTGGCGAACGGTGACAACGCCAGCAAATCGCTTTCGGTATTGTTGAATGCGGCCCAGTGTCTGATCACCGGCACCACACCGATCGGCACCATTGCCCACGATATTATCTACATCGACGGCTTCGGGTTTGCGCCGGCGAATTAGCACGATCGTCGTATCGTGCTGTGACCGACCCATCGCGCATGCTGACAATGCGTGATGTGGTTTGGTGGACTTTTAATCCTCACTTGCTCATGCGCTGCGTGCGCCCTAGCATCGCGGACTTCCTTCGCCTGAATTCGTGATCATGAATCCAACAGAGTTGTCGTTGCTGGAGCAATCCAGAGCTGCCTGCGCGAGCACCGAATTCAAGGCGGCAGTGTTGTCCTGCTGCCCGGAGTTGAGCGGAAAAATCGCTCCCAATGACTTGAACACAACGATCCATTCCAATGATCAGATGTTCACGCACTCGCTGCATCATCATCAGGATGCGGGTGCGGCGCAGAGTCAGTATTTCAACATTTCGCTGCAGCAATTCAGCGCGATGCGGCAAATCCAGCAGCATTTTTTCGGCAGTGATCGCGATGATGTGAGCGTGCTGGATTTTGCGTGCGGGTATGGACGGCTACTGCGCTTTCTGAGTCTTGCAATGCCGCGCGAAAATCTGTTCGCGTCTGAATTGCAGCTGGATGCGTTGACGTTTGTCGCGCATGAATTTGGTGTCACGACACTGCCGTCGCACGCCGATCCACAGCAATTCCAGCCCGGTCGACAATTCGATTTCATCTGGGTGGCGTCGTTGTTTTCGCATCTGCCGGAAAGCTTGTTCGATGCGTGGTTGGTGCGATTGATCGATATGCTCACGCCGAATGGCGTGCTGTGCTTCAGCGTGCGCGACAGCAGTCTGCTGGCCAGCAATACGGTCTTGCCGGAATCGGGAATTGTGTATGAGACGCGCAGTGAAAACGCCGATCTCGATCCCGATATCTACGGCACGGCATATGCGAGCGAGAGTTTCGTCGCGCAGTCATTGCAACGCGCGCTGGGTCACGAACAAGCGTACTTCCGTCTGCGCAAAGCATTGGCGCAGGAACAGGATCTGTACATCGTCGCCAAAGATCCGGCACGTGATCTTTCCGGCTTGCGCGAATTTCGACACGGCTCTTGGGGGTGGGTCGATATAAGAACGCTCTCGCAATCCGGCGAATTGCGTTTGCAGGGCTGGGCCGGATCGCTCGACGACGGTGCTCTGGAAAACGTCGATATTGTCGTCAACGGCAAGCGGCATCGCTGCCCGATCGACGTGCCTCGCCAGGATGTCAGCGAAGCATTCGCCGACGAGCGCCTGAAAAAATCCGGCTGGGATTTCCGCTGCGAAATCGGCGCGGGTACGCAAGAAGTGTGGCTCGAAGTCACCGCACAAACCGCTCGTGGCGAACGCGCGTTGTTGTATGTCGGCACGATCAGCGCTGGCGATTAGTTTAGCCTGGCCAAATGTTTCATCGCAGTGTGGCGCAGGACATTTCTTGAGGGGCGTGATTTCCGCACAATTTATGCTGATGAAACGACAGCGCTTGCAATAGGCGCGTTCGGCGTCCACATGCTTTCCATGTAAGCCAGTCAGCCTCATCCCGGTCTGATGGTCATCGTAAAAGGAGAATCGCATGTTGGGTATAGGCGCTTTCAAACAACGCATGCCATCGGCAGAAAATGCTTTGCCGGGGCGTGATGTCGCAATGCCTGTGATCAATCGACACTTCATCAGCGGGCGTCCGATCCAGGGCGAGTTTGCGGGCATGCAGCGCGTGCAGTTCGGCATGGGTTGCTTCTGGGGTGTGGAGCGCAAGTTCTGGGATCTGCCCGGTGTGTTCACCACGGCGGTGGGTTACGCCGGTGGCATCACGCCGAACCCCACGTATGAGGAAGTCTGCAGCGGCCAGACCGGGCACAATGAGGTCGTGCTGGTGGTCTACGATCCGGCCGTGATCACGTTCGCAGCGCTGCTGAAAACCTTCTGGGAAAACCACGATCCGACCCAGGGCATGGCGCAGGGCAATGATCGCGGTACGCAATATCGGTCGGGAG
>JANXUW010000412.1 GCA_025351985.1 Pseudolysobacter sp. | reverse complement strand
TTGAGGCCCAGGCTTTGCCCCGGCTGCGAGGGCACCAGCACCGGCTGGGCATCGATGCCCAATTCGCTGAGCAACGCGATCAGCAACGCCGCCTTGTCTTTGCAATCGCCATAACGACGTTGCAGCGTTACCTCGGGCGCGTTCGGTCGATGCGAACTCTCGCCGAGCGAAATCGAGAAATAGCGAATCTCGCGCTGCACATACTGCAACGCCGCCAGCGTGCGGGCTTGGGGTCCGAGATTGCCTTTCAACGTATTCGCGATATCGACCACACTAGCATCCGGACTGGTCGCCTTGAACAACCCGGCGGCCCAGGTTGCGACCTCGTTCCAGTCGCGATATTCGGAAAATTCGATCCAGCGCAACGGCGAATAGTCGGCCGGGTAATAGCCAGAAAGGTGCGCCGCGGCCAGATCGCGCCCCTCGAACGTCAGCACATCGAGGCGGCCGTCCTTGCGTCGTTGCTGTTTCGGTTCCGACAGAGATTCCGGGCCAAAGATGTGCGTCTGGATCTTGCGCGATTGCGGTGACTTGAGAACAACGCGGCGCAGACGTGTCGGCGTCGACAAATCCCAGGACGCGGCATCGGCGAAGCGATCCGGAAAAACCGGGTTGCGACCCAGCTTGGTGAATTCGATATCGAGGGCATCGCCGACACGCACGTCGTCGATGAGCAGGGACGCGGTCACCTGACCGGTATACATGCCATGCTCCAGCCCGAGTTCGCGTTCAAGAAAGCGGATCTGCGTCGACGCCTGCTTGTCGATGCTCTTGCCATCGCGAAGGATATGGATCGCATGCAAACGCAGCTGCTGCCACGCCGGAACAAGCTCAATTTCGAACTGACCCAGTTGCGACAATGCACTCGTTTCATTTGCCACCAGCAACTGATGCACATACAAAGCCGGCGCAGCATCGACGAGGAACTGGGTATCACGCAAGGCGTAATACAGCGGGTCAGTTCGCTTCAGCACATCGGCATCCGCTACCACCGAAGGTGCTGGCTCGACCCACGCCGGCCGGCTCTCCCAGCGGAAAGCGTTTTCATCGATTTTTACCTCGTGCACCGGCGGCGCCTTGGGCAGCTCCTGGGCAATTCCCTGGATCGGCAGCAGCATGACGGCGGTAGCAAGTATCCGAATTGCAATGCCGGATAATCCGACACGTTTTGAATTGTGCACAAGCCCCTCCGCCCCACGCATGCATGACTGCGCGCGCAGGAATTGTTGATGGAATCTGGATTTATTGCGCGACTGCAATACGAGCGGTAAAAGTGTAGCGCAATCCTTGCATCGAAAGGCTGCTCAAATTTCGTCGATGCCCTCTGCGCATCGGATTGCGCGTATGCCACCGAATGCTGTTTGCGCTGCGCATGTCGATGCGGGATCGACGGCAACAGCAACGGCGTTAACGAATAACGCCGCGCCGACAATCTCGCGCCACTCAATCAATTCGAGTTCGGGATGCGTCGTATCAACGGCTCAACTGCAGGGATGGGTTTGACCGGTTTCACAGTTTTCGCCGGAATAACGACATTGGTTTTGGCGTAACTATCGATCGTCTGGGCCAAGGTTTGATTGCTCTTGTGCACGGCTTCCGCCTGCGCTTCGGCAACATCGATCTCGCGATCGGAGAGTTGCAGCATGCTCGAGCGGCGATTGTCGGTAGCGGTCTGGATCGTCGTGCTCGCCGTGGGATTCGATTTCAGCACGAGCGAAAACAGCATGAATCCGAGCGCACGGTTTCTTGGCACGCCGATGCCTTGATCGTAAATCGAGCCGAGGTTGTTGAGCGCTTCGGCATCGCCTTTTTCGGCGGCGTGGCGATACCAGTTTGTCGCCGTCTTGAGATCTTTCGCCGAGCCTTGCCCGAGCCTATACATGTCGCCGAGTTTCTGTTGCGCATCGGCCGAGCCCTGTTGTGCGGCGCGGCTGTACCAGACCAGCGCGGCCTTGAAATCCTGCGGCACACCGATGCCGCGTGCGTAGTCCGCGGCCAGCAGCAATTGCGCATGGACATCGCCCTGCGCCGCCGCCTTGGCAAACCAGACCGCGGCCTGATTGTCGTCGTGATCCACGCCGTTGCCGCGCATGTACATCTGGCCCAGATTGGTCTGCGCGAGACTATGACCCTGCTCCGCCGCGGCACGATACAAGGCTGCGGCCTGGATAAAATCGCGCTCGATGCCGGTGCCGTTTTCGTAGAGCGAGCCGAGATTGTTCTGCGCGTTGGCATTGCCCTGATTGGCCGCGCGGCGATACCACTGCGCCGCCTGCGCCACATCCGGATTTACCCCGAGGCCTTGATCGTAGGCCACGCCGAGATTGTATTGCGCATCGGCAAATCCTTGCTCCGCCGCCTTCCCGTACCAGACCGTGGCCTGCGCCGGATCGGCATTCATACCGAGACCGTATTGGTACAAAACGCCGAGATTGAACTGCGCGGCCACGTAACCCTGCTCGGCCGACCGGCCGTACCACACGGCGGCATCGGCATAATTTTGCGCGATGCCTTCACCGCGTTCGAGCATCAGCCCGATGTTGTATTGGGCCGCGGCATCACCTGCGTCCGCCGCCGTCGTGAACTCCTTCAACGCGAGCGAAAAGTTGCGCG
>JANXUW010000371.1 GCA_025351985.1 Pseudolysobacter sp. | reverse complement strand
GTCGTGTGGATGGCAGAAGTAGCCGAGGAATCGACGCATGTCTGGTCGAGCAAACAGCGTATTGCGATGTTCCTGGCGGCTATGCGCCACTTCGGCCGGACGCTGCGTGAGCTCGGTCGAACCCTGCATTACAAGCGTCTGGATGATGGCGTTAATCACGGTACTTTGGCCGCCGAATTGCATGACGCGATCGATGCATTGAAACCGCAGCGTCTGGTGATCACGGCGCCCGGCGACTGGCGCGTGTGGCAGTCGATCAAGGCAGTGGCCGAACGCGCCGGACTGCCGCTCTACGTGCGCGACGATCGCCATTTTTATGCGACGGTACGTGATTTTGCCGCGCATGCAAAAGGCCGCAAAAGCCTGCGGCTCGAATATTTTTATCGCGAGCTGCGACAGAAACACGATGTGCTGATGCAGGACGGCAAACCGATCGGCGGTCAGTGGAATTTCGACGCGGATAATCGTGCTGCGTTCGGTGCGGCCGGGCCGGGTGCCGTGCCGCCGCGCGCCACGTTCGCGCCGGATGCGATCACGCGCGAAATCATCGATCTCGTCAATACGCGATTTGCCGAGCATCCGGGCGCACTCGAAAACTTTGCGTGGCCGGTCAACCGCGCGCAGGCGTTGCAATCGCTGCAACGGTTCATCGAACAGCGCCTGCCGCAATTCGGCCAACATCAGGATGCGATGTGGCGAGGCGAGGCGTGGTTGTATCACGCGCATATTGCTGCCGCGCTGAACCTGAAATTGCTGAATCCGCGCGAGGTTGTTGCTGCCGCTGAGGCAGCGCATCGCAACGGTCACGCGCCGCTGCAATGCGTCGAAGGGTTTATCCGCCAGATTCTCGGCTGGCGCGAATACGTGCGCGGTATTTACTGGACGCAGATGCCGCAATATCTCGAACGCAATGCGCTCGATGCGCAGCAGGATTTGCCGGCGTGGTACTGGAGCGGCGCTACCGATATGGCGTGCCTGCGCGACGTGATCGTGCAGACGTTCGAAACCGGTTACGCCCATCATATCCAGCGCCTGATGGTGACCGGACTTTACGCGTTGCTGCTCGGCGTGCAGCCGAAGCAAATACATGCGTGGTATCTCGCGGTGTATGTCGATGCGGTCGAATGGGTGGAGCTGCCGAACACGCTTGGCATGAGTCAGTACGCCGATGGCGGCCTCATGGCGAGCAAGCCGTACATCGCGAGTGGAAAATACATTCAGCGCATGAGCAACTATTGCCGCGGCTGTCGCTACGATCCGGCGCAACGCGAGGGTGAACGTGCGTGCCCGTTCACCACGCTGTACTGGGATTTTCTGCTGCGCCACGAAACCGTGCTGGCGAAAAATCCGCGCATGGTGATGCAGGTCAGAAATCTCGCGCGTTTGAGCGATGTGCAGAAGTGTGCGGTGACCGAACGCGCGGCGGCGATTCGGGCCGGTGAAGTTGGATCTTCCGGATAGTAATTTGCGCTGATTTGCTGCTGCTGCGATTTCGGTCGAAGCGCTTTCGACTCTGCAGGCGGGCGATGAAACAACCGTAGCGCATGAGGTTTTTCTTCGGGCGAAAAGTTGCGGGATGCTAGAGTAGGCGTTTGCTCGCGACAGGAATTTCCGTGCTCGATATTGTCCTGATGATTTGTCTTATCCTGATTCTGCCGGCGTGGCAGCTCTCGAAAAGTCTACGCAAATCGCCACCTGCGGTAATCGTACGCGCCACACGTTATTGGCAAGCGACACTGCGGATAACACTACTGTTATTGCTGCTGGCAGTGGATTGGTGGAGTTCGGCGCGCCCGATATCGCTATTGGGTTTTGATGTGCCGTTATCGGCGCGCGGAAAAATTGGATTGGGCATCGCCGCGGTGTTGATAATCGGCTTGCTGGTCGGCGATCTGATTTCCTCAAGGCGACAAAGTGACGACCAGCGCGCGGCCCATCGGGCGCGATTCGAGAACAACGATTTTCTCCCGCGCAGCTCGGCTGAGTTCCGGGGTTTCAGCGTGCTGGCGATAGTGCTCGGCGCGGGTTGGGAAATCCTGTATCGCGGATTTCTACTCTTCAGTTTGACGCCGCTGATTGGAACACTCGGGGCGGTCGGCATTGCCGCCTTCGCTTATGGCTTGGCGCACGGTTTCCAGAGTCGTGGACAATTTTTCGGCAGCATCATTTCGGCGTTTCTCTTCACCATCGCCTACGCACTCACCCTGAGCTTATGGTGGTTGATGCTAGTGCATTCTTTCATGGCTTTATTCGGCGGTTGGACCAGTTACAGATGCTGGCGTAGCAACGATAGTTAGCAAATGCGGGATGAAAATATCACTGCGCGCAGGCGATGTCGGGTGGTTGCTGCGTCAGCGTGTGATCTTGTTTGCAGCGATGTTCGACGCGATCTGCGCGATCATTTTCTTGACTGCATCCACCACGGCATCGGGCTGATCGCTCGGAATTTCGTGCGAGCTGTGCATGATCTGAGTGCGTTCACCGTGCGTCGAGGTCGCGACGATGTCGTGATGCGTTTTCTCTCGGGCCGCTTCGAGCGCCTTGCGTATCGGTTCAGGTGCGTCGACATAGGTTTCATCTGCGGTGAGCACGATCAACGGCAGCGCGCCGTGATGTTCATCCGCCGCAACCGGTTTGCCGAGCAAAGCCGGATTGGTGGCGAAGATCGATGCCAGCGTCTGCCAGAAAACCGGGCGCAGGTGATTGGTGTGGATCGCGGTATTGAGTTTTTTGCTGAACGCCGGATCGGGTCCGCGCAGGCACGATTTCAGGGTTTCCGGCGGATGCTCGAGCTCGCCTTGTTCCGCACCTTTTTCGCAGGCGGCGACAAAGGCGAGCCGCGCCGGGAGCGAATCGGCCTCGTCCTTGGCATAGGCGGCGGAAAATTCAGCGGCGTTCTGTTCCGGCGGATCGAGCAGCACCATGCCCGACAATTCCGCCGGATAACGATCGGCAAAACGGCGCGCGATATTGGTGCCGAGCGAATGGCCGACCAGGATGATCGGTGTCTTGATATGCGCCGCGCCGAGCAGGGCGTGCAAGTCGCTCGCCGCCGCATCGACATCACGCGGCATTTCACCGCCGTCGCTGAAACCGAGACCGGCGCGATCGTAGGAGCATGTGCGCGCGAAAGTCGTCAGCGTGGGTTGCACCTTGAACCACGCCATCGAGTCTGCGGTGGCGCCGCTTTCCAGCAGCACGGTCGTACTGCCTTGGCCGCTGCAGCGCAAGTTCAGGCGATGGCCCGCGCCGATGTCGATCATCTTTGCCGCCGTCGCGTAACCGTCCAGTGCCGGATTCGGTTTTGTGGTCTCGGCGGCATGCACGGCTGCGGAAGCGATCATTAGCACGCAGAATGATCCAAATCGTTTGCGTTTTTGCGTATGTAATGCAGGCATGGCCGGAGTTCCTTGGGAAAATGCGGCGGATTAGCGTTTGGCTGTCGAAAATAACACACACGATGCTCGCGCATGTCGCGAAAACCGTCCATATTCTGGCGGCATATTGACCTTTAAAAAATTACGTGTAAGCATTACATGTAAATGAAAAAGCCCGTTGCCGAAAAATCATCGACGTCCAAGACCGCCTCGTGGCAGCGCGCGTATCGGGCGCGCATGCGTGAGCAGGGGCTTGTGCCGATCCAGGTCTACATTCGCGTCGAACACACCGAACTTTTGAAAACCACCGAGCGTATCCTGCGCGAAACTGCGCTCCCTTCTTCGTTCCGTCCACTAGAGGCCATGTCCGCCATGTCACATCCCTGGAACACCGAATCTTTGAACGATGCGTTGATTGCGCATATCGCCGAAACCGGCGAGGCATTGCAGGTGCACCTGTTGCGCGGTGCCGAACCGGTGATCGAAGTCATCTGTCCCGAGCAGGGCGGACTGGCTTTGCACATGACATCGTCCGGCGTGCGCATTTTCGTCTCGACCGTGCTTTGCCACGCCGATAGCGTGACCGATCGCAACGCGTTCAACGACGCCTGCCTGCGTTTGAATCCGATCAATCCGCTGTCGAATATCGGTTTGCAATCGACGCCGAGCGGCGACCTGTACACCGTGTTCGGCGAGCTTTCCGCACGTTCGCCGCTGATCAGCATCGTCGAGGAAATCCACGTGCTCGCGCACAATGCGCTGCAAGCCACCGACGCCCTGCGTTCCTACATTCACTGACAAGCCGAGGATCACATCATGGGAATTTTGAGCAAGATATTCAGCCTGCTGCGCGGCACCGCCACCGAGGCCGGCCAGGCGATTGTCGATCGCAATGCGACGACGATTCTCGATCAGGAAATTCGCGACGCGCAGACCGCCAGTGGCCAATCGAAACAGGCGTTGACCAAACTCATGGCGGATCAAAAAATCGCCACCGACAAGCTCGACGAGAAAAACGCCAAGCGCACCGAGTACGAAGGTTATGTGGCGAAATTGATCGCCCAGGGCAATCAGGATCTGGCGCGCGAAACAGCCGGCAAGGTGGCGACGCTGGAAGGCGAAATCGCCGCCGATCAAGCGGCGCTCACCAACCTGAAAAACACCGTCGACAAATTGCATTCCACGATTCGCACCGCTGATACGCGCATCGAATCGTTGCAGCAGCAAATCAATCAGGTGAAGTCCACCGAAAGTGTGCTGAAGGCGCAGGCCTCGATCGCGTCGAGTTACAGCGGCCAGAACACCAAGCTGCGCACGGCGCTGGATTCGCTCGACCGCATCAAGCAGCGCCAGCTCGAACAATCGGCGCAGATCGACGCGGCGAATGCGCTCGAACACGAGAGCGGCGAAAGCGATCTCAGCGCCAAGCTCGCCGCGGCCGGCATGTTGCCGGGCGCGACCAGCGCGGATGCGGTGATGGCACGCGTGCAGGCGACACTTTCACCGATTCCGCTGACGGCGGTAACACAGCAAAAAGACCCGGCGGCGGCGTTGAATGCGCCCGGCGTCGGCGTGCGGTCGGACAGCTGAAGTGTCCTGGCGCGATACCTTGTTCGGCGGTAATTCCGCAGCGCCGACTGCGCCGCGTTTCCCGCTCGGGGCGCGGCTCGGCGGTGCGGTGACGATCGACGAAACGCCGTTCAAGATTCTCGGCGCGCAGTTCGGTTTTGCGTGTCCGTCGAATCCGCAGATGATCGAGGCGATCGGTGAAATCGATCTCGACGACCACGGCGCGGCCGGCTCGAAACTGACCAGGCTGTATCTGACCGACGATGCATTCATCCAGATTTCCACGACCAACGGTCAGGTGATGGATGTGAAGTTGTTCGTCTACGACGACACCATCAATCCGACCAATCAGTCGGATTTCCAGGCGTGGGTGCAAGGCGGTTCGCGTCTCGGGCAGCCGTACTACGAACTTGACGAACGTCGTTACGAACGGCGCTGGGGCGATTCGGTGACGGGTGAATCGTTGTGGGCGCCGCCGATCGTATTCGAGGAGCGTGTCTACAAGACCAGTCCGACCAAATCCGACTACGGTCTGACCTTGTATTCGATGTTGTACGAACGCGATATCGAGGGCTCGGAACGCACCGAAGTTTTGGTGGTGGCGGCCGAGGATTCCGGCCCGAACGATTTTTGTGTCAGCCAGGCACTCGGCACCACGTTGCGCCTGGACGATCTGGAAATCACCTGAGTGTTGGCTTGAGGACACATGCATGAAGCGTTCACGTCAGCTCGCCCTGATCCTGATGGGACAGGCGCCGTTTTTGCTGGTCGGCTGTGAAGAACA
>JANXUW010000331.1 GCA_025351985.1 Pseudolysobacter sp. | reverse complement strand
GCATGGCGGAACTCGTGCAGGCCGGCATGTTGCTCGACGACGAAGCCGAGCGGCTTGATACAGCGCGTGCGCAAATCTGGCGGATTCGCTATGCGCTGCATCTGCTCGCGAAACGCGGTGAAGAACGCCTGCTGTTCGATTATCAACGCGAACTCGCGCGCCAGCTCGGTTATGCCGACGAGCACGCGAAAAATCTTGCGGTCGAGCAATTCATGCAGGATTTTTTCCGTGCTGCGATCAGCGTCAAGCGCATCACCGAACAATTCCTGCAGCGTTGCGAAGAACAATTCGATACCGATCCACACGCGCAGCAACTGCGCCGGCTCAGCATCGATTTTGTCAGCATCGGCAATCGTCTCGACAGCGATACGCCGGATCTGTTCCTGCAGCGACCCGCGGCATTGATCGACCTGTTTCGTGTCTGGATCGAACATCCCGAACTCATCGGTTTGCGCGCCGACCTCACGCGTCGCATCCAGCAGGCGCTGGTGACCGTGGGTGCAACGCTGGCCGACGACGAACACGTCAACGCCGCGTTCGCGCGCCTGTTGCGCAAGGGCGCGCCGGCGGTCGAGGCGCTTGCGCGCATGAATCGGCTCGGCGTGCTCGCGCTGTATCTGCCGGCGTTCGGCCAGGTGGTCGGGCGCATGCAATACGACCTGTTCCACGTCTACACCGTGGATGAGCACACGCTGCGCGTGCTGCGTTTTGTCGCGCGGTTTGCGAGGCCCGTGGTCAACCACGAATTTGCGCTCGCACACGAGGTGTATACCCGCCTGCTGAAGCCGGAACTGCTGTTCCTCGCGGCGCTGTTTCACGATATCGCCAAGGGCCGTGGCGGCGATCATTCCGTCGTCGGCGAACACGATGCGCGTGCGTTCTGCATCCAGCTCGGTTTGTTCGAGGCCGAAGTGGAGGAGGTCGCGTGGCTGGTGCGCTGGCATCTGCTCATGAGCACCACCGCGCAACGCCAGGACATCACCGATCCCGATGTGGTGCACGCGTTTGCGGTGGCACTGGCAGATTCGGAGCGACTCGATCACCTCTACCTGCTCACCGTCGCGGATATTTGCGGCACCAGTCCGAAGTTGTGGAATTCCTGGAAGGAAACCCTGCTCGCCGATTTGTACACTTCGGCGCGGTATGTGTTGCGCCAGGGCTTGGAACGTCCGCCGCATGCCGATGAGCGCATCGCCGCATGCCAGCGCGAGGCGCGCATGCTGCTCGCCGAACAGGGTGTTTCCGCAGACGCGGCGAACCGCGTCTGGGCCGATTGGCCGAGCCAGAGTTTCCTGCGTTATCGCCCCGACCAGATCGCGTGGCAGACCGCCGCGTTGGCGCGCGCGGAGGCGGCCGACATGCCGCTGATCCTGATCGAACCCGACAGCGCGAGTGGCGCCACCGAAATTTTCGTCTGCTCGCCGGACCGCGACGGCTTGTTCGCGACCCTGACCGCGGTGCTTGATCGGCTGCAGCTCAGCGTGCACGCTGCGCGCGTCGCGAATTCGCGCGGCGGCTTGGCGCTCGACAGCTTTCTCGTGCTCGATCGTCACGGCAAGGCGCTCGACGGCGACGCCGCGGCGAATGCAATTGCGACCTTGCGTCGTGCGCTCGCCAAACCCGTGCTCGATGCGCAGATCTCGCGCCGCACTCCGGCGCGCAGCCTGCGCCATTTTCATGTGCCGACACGCATCGAATTCACCCAGCAATCCGGCAATGCCCGCACCCAGGTCGCGCTGGTGTGTTCGGATCATCCGGGTTTGCTCGCGGCCGTGGCGCAAGCGTTTCGCGAATGCCGCGTGCGCGTGCATGATGCGCGCATCGCGACCTTCGGTGAACGCGCCGAGGATTTTTTCGAAATCACCGACCAGAACAATCGCGCGATCCTGCACAGCGATACGCTCGACATTTTGCGCAGCGCGTTGCTGCGACGCCTGAGCGCGCAGATCGACGATGCGCCATGGTCGGCCAAAGCCGGTTGATGCCGGCACCACGAGGAGCGCATGCAAGAACTTGAAGCCGTAATCGACGACGCCTGGCAGCGTCGCGCCGATCTGACCACGAGCGAGATCGAAACCCGTCTGCGTCCCGCTGTCGAAAGCGTCTTGAGCCTGCTCGAATCCGGCGAGAAACGCGTTGCCGAAATCGATCCGGCCGGTGGCTGGCGCGTCAATCAGTGGCTGAAAAAAGCCGTGCTGTTGTATTTCAAGATTACGCCGAATCGGGTCATGGGCGAGGGCGTACCCGCGCCATATTTCGACAAGGTGCCGTTGCGTTTCGATGGCTACGCCGAGGCGGATTTTCGCGCCGGTGGCGCGCGTGTCGTGCCGGGTGCGGTGGTGCGGCGTGGCGCGTTCATCGCGCGCGATGTCGTACTGATGCCGAGCTTCGTCAACATCGGCGCGTATGTCGGCGCGGGCACGATGGTCGATACCTGGGCCACGGTCGGA
>JANXUW010000271.1 GCA_025351985.1 Pseudolysobacter sp. | reverse complement strand
GTCCCGCCGACGTGTGCGGCGCCGCGACCAGACCGATATCCTCGAGATCGGCCATAATGTTGCGGATCGTCGCCGCGCTCACATCCAGCCCCGAATGCTTGGCCAGCGTGCGCGATCCGACCGGCTGGCCATCGGCGATATATTGCGCGATCAGCACGCGCAACAATTGGCGGGCGCGGGCATCGAGCTGGTGGACGTTAGGCATCGGGCGCTGATCTCGGTGAACTGTGGCTCATTGAACTGCGGATCGTTGAATCGGTTTGGATGAAATGCATCGCGGAATAATCGGCAGACGCTAACAAGCGCCGCGCCAGGAATCAATAAGGTTGTTCGCGCGACAATGCAAGTGTGGGCGCACAAGTCTGGCCGCAGCTTGCCGCAGTCTGACATACTTGCAGCCGGCCAAAATCGCGGCACCGCGGCGGCTGGCCAGCTGCTTCGCTCCGCCCGGTTGTCATCGCACCATCAGTCAATAACCATCTCGCATTCACGCATGCTCACTTCCCTCTACGTCAAGGACTTCGCGATTGTCGGCGAAGCCGATATCACCCTCGCCGCCGGCCTCACCGTGGTGACCGGGGAAACCGGCGCAGGCAAATCGTTGCTGGTGGATGCGCTGCTGTTGCTGTCCGGCGGGCGCGCCGAAGCGGGCGTGGTGCGGCATGGTAGCGAGCGCGCCGAACTCGCGGCGGAATTCGATCTTTCCAGTCAGCCCGACATCCGCGCGTGGTTGCAAGGCGAAGAACTCGACGAAGACCAGTCTTGCCAGTTGCGCCGCGTGATCCGCGCCGATGGCGGCTCGCGCAGCTACATCAACGGTCGACCCGTGACACTGACGCAGCTCAAGGCACTGGGCGAACGCCTGATCGAAATCCACGGCCAGCACGAACATCAGGCGCTGCTCGAACGCGGCAGCCAGCTCGCGCTGCTGGATGCGTTCGGTGGTCATGCGCAAACGCTGGCGCAGGTGAACGATCTGGCGCGACGCTGGCGCGAAGTCACGGCGCAGATCGCGCAACTCGGCGGCAACGAGGATCATGCCGAGCGCATCGAAATGCTCGAACATCAGGTTGCCGAATTGCAGCGCGATGCGTTGTCGGCGAGCGACCTCGACACACTCAACGAGCGCCATCGCCAGCTCGCGAATGCCGGGCAACTGGTGCAGGGTTGCGCCAATGTCGCGGAGCTGCTCGACGGCGAAAGCGAGTTCGCATTGTTGCGCGCACTCGCACGCGCTCAGAGCGAAACCGCGCGGCTGGCGCTGCTCGATGCGCGCCTGGCGCCGGTCAGCGAAATGATCGATGCGGCGCAAATTCAGCTGGTCGAGGCGAATGCCGAACTCGCGCGTTATCGCGATGCGCTCGATCTCGATCCAGAGCGTCTTGGCGAACTCGATGCGCAGATCGGTCGGTTGCATGACCTCGCGCGCAAATATCGCACGCCGATGGCCAACCTGAAACAACGCGAAAACGAATTGCGCGACGAGTTGAATTCGTTACAGGGCGCCGGTGAGCGGCTGCAGCAACTGGCGCGCGAACAGAGTTTGATCGAACTCGAATACACAACGGCCGCAGCGTCGCTGAGCAACGCGCGCGCGCAAGCCGCAGTCACACTCGGAGCACGCGTCAGTGAGCTGATCGCCGAGCTTGGCATGGGCGGCGGACGCCTCGAAATCATGCTCGAACCCAGCGCGAAATCCACACCCGAAACGAATGGCCGCGAGCGTGCCGAATTCCTCGTCAGTGCAAATCCCGGCCAACCGCCACGCGCCTTGCGCAAGGTCGCGTCGGGCGGCGAACTGTCGCGCATCAGCCTCGCCATCGAAGTCGCCGCACTCGGGCTCGATGAAGTCGGCACGATGGTGTTCGATGAAGTCGATTCCGGCATCGGCGGCGCGGTCGCCGAAGTCGTCGGCCAGAAATTGCGCCGTCTCGGCAGCCAACGTCAGGTGTTGTGCGTGACGCATCTTGCGCAAGTCGCCGCACAAGGCCATCAGCATTTTTGCGTGAGCAAGGTCAGCGATGGCAACACTACGCAAACGCGTATCGATGCGCTCGACGAAAAAAGCCGGCGTGATGAGATCGCGCGCATGCTCGGCGGCATCGACATCACGCGCGAAACGCTTGCGCACGCCAAGCAGATGCTCACACGCGCGCAAGCGAACTGAGTCAGTTCTTCATTGATTTCCGACTATCCGCGGATTGTTCAACCGGATTAAATCGGCCGGTTTGGACGGCTATTTGAATCTTGCGTTGAGCCACGCGCTGATCGTTTCGAGCGCCAGCGGCGCGAAGGTTTCCTCGATCATCGGGTACTTGAATTCCTCACCGGTCGAACAGGTCTGGAACATGTGGTTGAGTCCAGGCAACTCGGCGATCTCGTAATCTGGATGCCCCGCAGCCGCAAGTATTTGCGCCATTGCGCCGAGATTCGATTTAACCGGCACCTGCGCATCCAGGCTGCCATTGATCGCGAGGAAAGGCGCTTGCATTCGCCGCAGCGATTCCGACGGATCGTGGCGAAACGCATAGCGAAACCACGGCAGGTTGTACGCTCGGAGCCAGACCTCGCTGGTATTTTTCGTCGCGGTTTCTGCTGCACCGAACCGCGCTGCGATGGCCGCGACCTGCGCGGCATCGATCATTTCCGTGACGGGAATCTCGCCGAGCTGCCGAAACAGCGCGCGCGCAAATTGACCATGCTTGACTACCGTATCCTGGCTTGCGCCCCTGCCGGCCAGCGCCAGACATTCGCGCTCCGCCATGACTTCGCCCAAGGCAATACCCGGTCCGGCCATCGCTACGACGAAAGCAATATCGGCGCGTTGCGCAGCGAGCATCGGTGCGATCAAACCACCCTCGCTATGACCGATCAGTCCGACCGGGATGTCCTGCAAATCAACACGACGTTGCAGATAATTCACCGCGGCCGACATATCACCTGCCGAGTCTGCCGACGTCATGCCGACGCGAATCCCGGTGGACTCGCCGAGACCACGATCGTCCAGTCGCAACACCGCGTAACCGCACCGGCTCAGATGATCTGCGAGCACCCAGACCGGCTTGTGCCCGAACACCGTTTCGTCGCGATCGAGACCGCCCGATCCGGTGATCAACACGGCGGCAGCGCGTGGCTTGCGACCCGACGGCATGGTGAGCGTTCCTGCGAGGATGTTATTGGCGTTCGGGTTGTCGACACGAACCTCCTCGATGCTGTAGCCATAGGGAGGTTTCGGCGTCTGCGGCCGAACCGATTCGGCGAGTTCAATCTCGCCGGAATTCAATATTAGTGCATGGCGTTTTTCGTAGTTGGTGAAGGCGCCCACGATGCGCAGGCCGTCGGCCGACATATGACCTTCGTAGCTGCCGAACGAGCGCGTGTGGAAGCGGAAGACATCGCGATCAAAAGAAAGATCGCTGAGCGCGGCGGCAACCAGCGCTTGTTTGTGCAGCGGAAACTCTATCGTCGCAATTAACGCGGAATCCCGGTGGTGGATCTGCAGCACAACGGGCAGTTTGGTATCGCCGAGTTCGATCATCCCGCTCCAGATTCCGATGATGCGGATGGATGATTGAGCCTGCTGGTTTAGCGATAATGCAGCCTGATCGTGTTCGTTCAAACGATGCCTCCGTCGAGTTTCGAATCGCGCAGTTTGCGCAAGGAAACTGTAGCAGGCGCGAGGCATGAATTTACGTCGTGAATGGACGGCTATTTAGGGGATGTTGTATCATGATTTGTAACGGTTGCGGCAGCTCAGCGCGATGCTCAGCGGCATTTGAAAATCGTTTCGCCGCTTGCACAGACCAACCAAATCCGGACTTGCTCCGCGATCTTCACGACGCCATTCGGCAGTTGTCAAAAATCGTCAAACCGATACCGTGCCGTGATGGCGCGTGACGATGGTGGGATCGATATGGATATCGAATCCGAGTCGGCGCAGTGCGGCGCAAACCCAATAATCCTCGGACAGGTATTCGCCGTTGCTGACGCCGACGCGGAAGATATCGTAGTGAATCGCCGCGCCGGGATCACCTTGCTGCGTGCTCATGCGCTCGTAGATGCGACCATCCGCTTTTGCATCGTCGACCAGCGCGGTTACGGCGTGGCGCGAGAGCATGAAAACCGCGGTGCCGATACGCTCGTTGAGCAATAGCGCGCCAGCCTCGCCGATGCTCGCACCGATGTTGAAGATGCGGCGTCCGTCGGGCGTGCGTCCCTTCAAC
>JANXUW010000258.1 GCA_025351985.1 Pseudolysobacter sp. | reverse complement strand
TTGCCGTGATCCACGTGGCCAATCGTGCCTACGTTGACGTGCGGCTTCTTACGCTCGAATTTTCCCTTAGCCATGACTCAAACCTCAATAATTCTTGAATTAATCAATCTCAGGATTTTTTCATTACCGCTTCGGCGACATTGGTCGGCGCTTCGGCGTAATGATCAAATTCCATCGTGAAGGTCGCTCGGCCCTGACTCATCGAGCGCAAGGACGTCGCGTAACCAAACATTTCACCCAGTGGCACCTGAGCATCAATGGTCTTGCCGGACGGAGAATCCTCCTGACCTTGCAATACACCACGACGACGACTCAGATCACCCATCACATCGCCCATGTAATCTTCAGGCGTTACGACTTCGACTTTCATTATCGGTTCAAGCAGGACCGGGCTCGCTTTCGCAAAACCGTCCTTGAATGCCATCGAACCGGCAATCTTGAATGCCATTTCATTGGAGTCGACATCGTGGTACGAACCGTCAATCAGACGGATTTTGACGTCAACCACCGGGAAGCCGGCAAGTATGCCATTTCCCAGCTGCTCTTGAATACCTTTATCTACCGCCGGGATGTATTCCTTTGGAATGACACCGCCAATTACGGCATTTTCGAACAAATAACCTGCGCCACGTTCGCGCGGCTCCATCTCGATGACCACATGACCGTATTGGCCGCGACCGCCGGACTGACGCACAAACTTGCCTTCCTGCTTGACCGCCTTGCGAATCGTCTCGCGATACGCAACCTGCGGCTTGCCTACATTTGCCTCGACGCTGAACTCGCGCCTCATGCGATCAACAATGATTTCCAGATGCAGCTCGCCCATGCCGGCGATAATGGTCTGCCCCGACTCCTCATCCGAACGCACTCGAAACGACGGGTCTTCCTGCGCGAGACGCGACAAGGCGATACCCATTTTTTCCTGGTCTACCTTGGTCCGAGGTTCAATCGCCATCGCGATGACCGGCTCGGGGAAGATCATTTTTTCGAGCGTTATCACTTTATCCAGCGCACACAACGTATCGCCGGTTGTTACGTCTTTGAGACCGACTGCCGCCGCGATGTCACCCGCACGCACTTCTTTTATTTCGTCGCGGTTGTTTGCATGCATCTGCAACAATCGACCGACGCGTTCTTTCTTGCCCTTGATCGGGCTAAACACCGTATCACCGGAATTCAACACCCCCGAATAAACCCGGAAGAACGTTAACGACCCGACATAAGGATCGGTAGCGATCTTGAATGCAAGTGCTGAGAACGGTTGATCGTCACCAGCAGACCGAAGCACCTCTTTATCGTCTTCGTCCAAACCCTTGACGGGCGGCCGGTCGGACGGCGCTGGCAGATAGCGAATCACGCCATCCAGCATCGCTTGCACACCTTTGTTCTTGAAGGCCGAACCACAAAACACCGGAATGATCTTGGTGCTCAGCGTACCGATACGAATGCCTTCAATCACATCTTCTTCGGACAGATCTTCACCGCCCAGATATTTATCCATCAGCGCATCGGAATTCTCCGCTGCTGATTCCACTAGGTGCTCGCGCGCCGCCTTGGCCGCTGCCAGCAAATCAGCAGGAATTTCAATGTAATCGAACTTCATGCCCTGGGACTCCATGTCCCAATGAATCGCCTTCATCTTGAGCAGATCGATCACGCCCTCGAACTTGTCTTCCGCCCCAATCGGCATTTGCATCGGCACCGGATTGGCACCGAGACGCGACCGCAGCTGAGCAATAACCTTGTTGAAATCTGCGCCAGCGCGATCCATCTTGTTGACGAAGGCGACACGCGGTACACCGTACTTGTTAGCTTGCCGCCAGACTGTTTCCGACTGCGGCTGCACACCGCCGACCGCACAGAGCACGAACACTGCGCCATCGAGTACGCGCAAAGAACGCTCTACTTCGATGGTGAAATCAACGTGCCCCGGCGTATCGATGATATTGAAACGATGCAGCGCAAACGAACCATCCATACCCTGCCAGAAACAGGTTGTCGCAGCGGACGTTATCGTAATGCCACGCTCCTGCTCCTGCTCCATCCAGTCCATCGTCGCCGCACCTTCATGCACTTCACCGATCTTGTGGGATCGGCCCGTGTAAAAAAGAATGCGCTCAGTTGTCGTCGTTTTACCTGCATCAATATGAGCCATGATGCCGAAATTACGATACTGATCGATGGGGGTAGTACGTGCCACAAGGTTCTCTCTACTTAATCACCGCAACATCGAATTGTAGATAGCCCGACTAAAACAAGCATCACCACAATCCGCTCGAATCCAGACTACAGAATCAAGCTATCTCCATATCCAGAGAATGGATGTTACAAATCTTGTATTTCTAATTCTAAAATCGATTCTAAAATCAACTCACCAGCGATAGTGCGAGAACGCCTTGTTGGCTTCAGCCATGCGATGTGTTTCTTCACGCTTCTTGACAGCACCGCCGCGGTTTTCTGCAGCTTCAAGCAACTCGGCAGCCAGCTTGCGCGGCATTGAGTTTTCACCACGCTTGCGCGCTGCATCGATCACCCAGCGCATTGCCAACGCCATACGACGACTGGAACGAACTTCGACCGGCACCTGGTAAGTAGCACCACCAACGCGACGTGACTTTACTTCGACCGCCGGAGCAACGTTACCCAACGCTTTTTCGATCAGATCGACCGGCGTCGCGTGCTTTTCGCCGATGTGCGCAAGCGCGCCATAAACGATACCTTCGGCAATCGACTTTTTGCCGCTCAGCATCACCATATTGATGAAGCGTGCAATCAGCTGACTTCCGTGCTTGGGATCCGGCAGCATTACGCGCGCGGGATGGGAACCTTTTCTCGACATGATCCGAACCTTGTACTAATTGCTTAGGACGATTTCGGGCGCTTGGCGCCGTACTTCGAGCGACTCTGGCGACGCTTGGTCACACCAGATGCATCCAGACTTCCGCGCACCGTGTGGTAACGCACACCCGGAAGATCCTTGACGCGACCACCGCGAATCAGAACCACGGAATGCTCTTGCAAATTGTGACCTTCGCCACCGATGTAGCTGATGACCTCGAACCCGTTGGTCAAGCGCACCTTGGCAACTTTACGCAGGGCCGAGTTGGGTTTCTTCGGGGTAGTCGTATAAACGCGAGTACAAACGCCACGACGCTGCGGGCAATTTTCCAGCGCGGGCGACGCGCTCTTGTACGTCTTCGGGCGACGCGGCTTGCGTACCAACTGATTTACTGTAGACATTCTCGGGACCTTAAGAAACAAAAGACAGGCCGGTATAATCCGGTCTGCCGAGACGAAAAAGTATAGCAGGCGCTAATAGAAATCGTCAACTCAAAAAGTTAACGATTTCAGGCCAAGAGTCCTTTCATCGAACACGAGGCGCATCCTGCGCCTCTTTTCGAGGTGTATGACAAACGCGTTAGCGCTTGTCTGACTTTATTCCGCTACCGCAGGAACCACGACTGCTGCATTACCGCGGAGTGTTTCCATCTCCGAATCCGTAAGTTCACCGCGACGGCGACGCTTCGAATGGTAAGCGAGTCCGGTACCTGCCGGAATCAAGCGCCCAACTATAACGTTTTCTTTCAGGCCGCGCAAGGTATCTCGTGTTCCGCGCACAGAAGCTTCGGTGAGAACACGCGTTGTTTCCTGGAAAGACGCGGCCGAAATAAACGATTCCGTTGCCAGCGATGCCTTGGTAATTCCGAGCAACACCGGCTCGAACTCGGCAACACGTTCGTCGCGGGAAATTGCACGCGCATTTTCCTCGTTGACACGAATACGCTCGGCTTGCTCGCCACGCAGGTAACGGGTATCGCCCGGCACGGTGATCTCGACCTTGCGCAACATCTGGCGAACAATTGCTTCAATGTGCTTGTCGTTGATCTTCACGCCCTGCAGGCGATAGACGTCCTGGATTTCCTTGGTCAGGTACGCGGCCAGTGGCTCGACACCGAGCAGGCGCAGGATATCGTGCGGATTCGGCTCGCCGTCGACAACGGTTTCGCCCTTCTCCACGTGCTCGCCCTCGAACACGATGACCTGACGCCATTTCGGAATCAGCTCCTCGTGCTCCTCGCCATCCACATCGCGGATGATCAAGCGTTGCTTGCCCTTGGTGTCCTTGCCGAAGCTGATGATGCCTGAGCGCTCGGCGAGAATCGCCGGCTCTTTCGGCTTGCGCGCTTCGAACAGATCGGCCACGCGTGGCAGACCGCCGGTAATATCGCGGGTCTGCGATTTCTCCTGCGGAATACGCGCGACCACGTCGCCAACACCCACTTCGGCGCCGTCCTGCAACGAAATAATCGCGCCAGCCGGCAGGAAGTACTGCGCCGGGATATCGGTACCCGGCAAACGCAGATCCTTGCCTTTCTTGTCTTCGATGCGCACCAGCGGACGCAGATCTTTCGCCGCGACGCCACGACGCTTCGGATCGGTCACGACCGCACTCTGCAAGCCGGTCAGATCATCGATCTGTTCCTGCACGGTGATACCGTCGATGAAGTCGCTAAAGCGGATGCGACCGGCCACTTCCGAAACGATCGGATGCGTATGTGGATCCCAGTTGGCAACGATCTGGCCCGCCTTCAGCGGTGCGCCATCCTTGGTATTCAGCACGGCACCGTAAGGCACCTTGTAGCGTTCGCGCTCGCGGCCATTCACGTCCATTACCGAAATTTCGCCGGAACGCGACACGGCAACCAGATGCCCCGCTGCATGCTGCACGGTCTTCAGGTTGTTGAACTTGATGTTGCCGGTGGTCTTGACCTGCACATTATCGATAGCCGCTGCTCGTGACGCCGCACCACCAATGTGGAACGTACGCATGGTCAACTGCGTGCCGGGTTCGCCGATCGATTGCGCAGCAATCACGCCCACCGCTTCGCCGCGGTTGACGAGATGTCCACGCGCCAAATCACGGCCATAGCAGAATGCGCAGATGCCAAACGTGGCTTCGCACGTAATCGGTGAGCGCACCTGGATGATCTGCACGCCAGCGGTTTCGAGTTTTTCGACCCACTTTTCATCGAGCAAGGTATTGCGCGTGACGATCGGATCTTCGTCGTTGCCCGGCGCATACGCGTCTTCGGCCACGATGCGACCGAGCACACGATCGCGCAATGGCTCGACCACATCGCCGCCTTCGACGATCGGCGTCATCGTCAGGCTCTGCGTGGTACCGCAATCGTCCGACGTGATCACGACGTCCTGTGCCACATCGACCAGACGACGCGTCAGGTAACCCGAGTTCGCGGTTTTCAGTGCGGTATCGGCCAGGCCCTTGCGAGCGCCATGGGTCGAGATGAAGTACTGCAATACGTCCAGGCCTTCGCGGAAGTTGGCCTTGATCGGCGTTTCGATGATCGAGCCATCCGGCTTGGCCATCAGGCCGCGCATACCGGCGAGCTGACGAATCTGCGCAGCAGAACCACGCGCGCCGGAATCGGCCATGATGTAGACCGAGTTCATCGACTTCTGATCGACCATCTCGCCTTTGGCATTCTTCACCTTCTCGGTGCCAATCGCGTCCATCATTGCCTTCGCCACGCGCTCGTTGGTGCGCGACCAGATATCAACGACCTTGTTGTAGCGCTCGCCAGCGGTGACGAGACCCGACGCAAACTGCTCCTGAATTTCGAGCACTTCCTTCTCGGCTTCTTCGAGGATCGGCTGCTTCTCGTCAGGAATGGTCAGATCGTCAATGCCGATCGACACGCCCGCACGCGTTGCGTAATGGAAGCCGGTGTACATCAGCTGATCCGCGAACACCACGGTATCTTTCAAGCCGAGGCGACGGTAGCACTGGTTGATCAAACCCGAGATCGCCTTCTTCGTCAGCACGATATTCGCGAGCGCGAACGGCAGGCCGACCGGCAGGATTTCTGCGAGCAAGGCGCGACCGATTGTCGTATCGACGATCGAGGTTTTTTCAGTTCGATTTTTCTGCTCGTCGATCTCGATTTCGTGCATGCGCACTTTGACCTTCGCATGCAGATCGACCACGCGATTCTGATACGCGCGATGCACTTCGGCGACGTTGGCGAAAATCATGCCTTCGCCGCGCGCATTGGTCAGCTCGCGCGTCATGTAATACAG
>JANXUW010000249.1 GCA_025351985.1 Pseudolysobacter sp. | reverse complement strand
TGGGTGTGCGCAGCAAGCGTTTTGCGCTTTACGCCGTCGATGGCATGGTCAAGGCGCTGCATATCGAAGCGCCAGGCGAGTTCAAGGTGTCCAGCGCGGAATCGATGCTCGCCGCAATTGGATAACAGAATCAAACACCCGACGACACTTGTCGTCGGGTGAACTTTCAACGAGCGGCGTTGAGATCGGCGATCAACTTGCCAAGGATTTCATCCAGCGCAAGCTTGGTCGACTGCTGAATCGCGTTCTTCATTCCGAAAGCGCCTGCGAAGAGCATTTTGCCCCCCTGCCCCTGTCCATCGGCACGATACGATCTGCTGAAAACTTCTTGCCCCGAGTGGCTATAGGTCACGCGTAATTCGACGTGCGCGGAAAAATCATTGAACTGGTATTGCACCAGATCGAATAGCAATTTGTTGCCATCGGTGTCGATATCTTTGGTCAGTTTTCCAAATGCGCTTTGCACCTGGCTCGACTGCAAGGTCTGATCGAGAATCTGTCCAAATTCAACCACCCACAAATTTGCCGCACCCGTCATCATCGCGCGAAATTCGTAATGATGCGAAGCGGTCGAGGGTGTAAGTGCGTAACCGGTATTGAGATTTGTACGTCCAATCGTTGTCGTCTGATTGTTCGTCAGGTACTGCGGATAGTCCTTGGCAATCGGGTGATTTATCGAACATGCCGACAAAGTCAGTGCAGCCGTAAAGATGGCCAAAATCGGGTAACGCTGCAACATCCATTTCTCCTTGCGTTGGGTGATTATTGAATTTTCAGTATCAGACTTCGTCCGTTGGGGCGGATGGCGTCGGATCTGCAGAAGTCATCTCGGCGTCAGCGGCAATTTCCTCTTCCGGCAACACATCCACACGCTCCACCGCGACCAGCTTTTCGTCATCGCCAAGTCGGATCAGGGTCACGCCCTGAGTATTGCGCCCGACCTGCGAAATTTCCGAGGCGCGTGTGCGCACCAGGGTGCCTCGATCCGAGATCAGCATGAGCTCGTGCTGCTCGGTGAGCTGCACTGCGCCGACCAAGGTACCGTTGCGCTCCGAACACTGGATCGCGATCACACCCTGCGTGCCGCGCCCTTTGCGCGGGTAGGCGTCAAGTGAGGTGCGTTTGCCGAATCCGTTTTGCGTGGCGGTGAGAATATCGCCGATACCATCGCTGACGATCAACGACACCACACGCGCATCGTCCGACAATCGGATACCGCGCACACCGGTGGAATTGCGACCGGTCGAGCGTATCGTATCTTCGGCAAAACGCACGCCCTTGCCGTTCGATGCAAACAGCATCACGTCGCGGCTGCCGTCGGTGAGCTGCACATCGACCAAGGCATTGCCCTCGTCGAGGTTGATCGCGATCTTGCCGCGCTGCAGCTGGAACTTGAACTCCGACAGCGGGGTTTTCTTGACCGTGCCATCGCGCGTCGCGAACAACACAAAACGATCGCCGAGGAAATCGCGCACAGGCAAAACCGCCTGAACTTTTTCGTTCTCTTCGAGCGGTAAAAGATTGACGATAGGCCGCCCGCGCGAACCCGAACTCGCATCCGGAATCTTGTACACATTGAGCCAGAACACACGCCCGCTGCTGGTGAACGTGAGCAAGGTATCGTGCGTGTTCACCACCCACAGCCGCTCGACAAAATCTTCCTCTTTCATCGCCGTGGCCGAACGACCACGACCGCCACGACGTTGTGCGCGATAACTCGTCACCGGCTGGCGCTTGGCATAACCCGCGTGCGACAAGGTCACGACCACATCCTCGGATGCGATCAGGTCGAGCATTTCCAGGTCTTCCTGGCTGTGCTGGATCACGGTGCGGCGCGCATCGCCGAACTCGTCGCGAATCGCCACCAGCTCGCCGCGAATCACCGCGAGCAAACGCTCGGGATTCGACAGGATCTCGATCAAGGCCGCAATCGCCACGAGCAATTCGCGATATTCGTCGGACAGCTTTTCCTGCTCCAGCCCGGTCAGGCGGTTCAGGCGCATTTCGAGGATTTCCTTGGCCTGCACTTCGGACAGTTGATACCCATCTTCCTGCAAGCCGGCTTCGGGCGCGAGATCTTCGGGCCGCGAAATCGAGGTGCCGTTGGCCGACAACAGCGCGCTGACGAGGCCGGGTTCCCAACGCCGCGCGAGCAGCCTTTCCTTCGCGATCGCCGGATTCTGCGAGGTCTTGATCAGCTCGATCATCTCGTCGATGTTGGCGAGCGCAACCGTCAAACCTTCGAGGATATGCGCACGCGCACGCGCCTTGCGCAGCTCGAAAATCGTGCGGCGCGTGACCACTTCGCGGCGATGGCGAATGAAGTATTCGAGGATTTCCTTGAGGTTCAGCAGCCGCGGCTGACATCCACCAGCGCCACGACGTTGATGCCGAACGTGACCTGCATCTGGGTCTGCTGGAACAGGTTGTTCAACAGCACATCGGCCAGCGTGTCGCGGCGCACTTCGATGACAATGCGCATGCCGTCCTTGTCGGACTCGTCGCGCAAACCGTCCGGCGAAATGCCTTCGATATTTTTTTCCTTATGCAGCTCGGCGATCTTTTCGATCAGGCGCGCCTTGTTCACTTGATACGGCAGCTCGCTGACGATGATCGTTTCGCGACCGTTATCGTCGGTTTCGATTTCGGTCTTGGCGCGCACGAGGATACGACCGCGACCGGTGCGATAGGCTTCATGGATTCCTGCGGCGCCATTGATGATGCCGGCGGTCGGGAAATCCGGGCCCGGCACGTATTGCATGAGCGCGTCGATATCGAGCGCGGGCTCGTCGATCAGCGCGATCGTGGCATTCACCACTTCAGTGAGATTGTGCGGCGGAATATTCGTCGCCATACCGACGGCGATACCGGCGGAGCCGTTGATCAGCAGGTTCGGTATGCGCGTCGGGAAAACGCTCGGCTCGGATTCTTTCTCGTCGTAATTGGGGACGAAATCGACGGTCTCCTTGTCGATGTCGGCCAGCAGTTCCGAAGACAGGCGATCGAGGCGGCACTCGGTATAACGCATTGCCGCGGCGGAATCGCCATCGACCGAACCGAAGTTGCCTTGGCCGTCGATCAGCGGGT
>JANXUW010000243.1 GCA_025351985.1 Pseudolysobacter sp. | reverse complement strand
CTGGTCGGTGAATCCGGCTCGGGCAAAAGCCTCAGCGCAAGCGCGTTGCTCGGATTGTTGCCGAGCGGCAGCAGCACGACCGGCTCGATTCGTTATCGCGGCAATCAACTCGTCGGTGCATGCGAAACTGATTGGCGCGGCATTCGCGGGCAAGAAATTGCGCTGATTTTCCAGAACGCGGCGGCGAGTCTGCATCCCCTGCGCCGCATCGGCGCGCAGCTCGCGGAAGTGTTGCGGCAGCGGCGGCCGCTCGATGCAAAAGCGGCGCGCACGGCGGCGATCGCCTTGCTGCACGAGACTGGCATCGATCAGCCCGAACAACGCCTCGCCGCGTATCCGCATGAGCTTTCCGGCGGGCAACGGCAACGCGTATTGATCGCGTTGGCGCTCGCTGGCGAACCGAGTTTGCTGATCGCCGACGAAGCCACCAGCGCGCTCGATGCAACCGTGCAGCGGCAGATTATTTTGCTGCTGGATCGGCTGCGGCGTGAGCGCGGTCTCGCGCTGTTGTTCATCACCCACGATCTGCCGCTGGCCGCGGAATTGTGCCAGCGCGTGGCGGTAATGCAGCACGGCCGCATCGTCGAACAAGGCGACACCGCGCAATTATTTTCGTCACCGAAACATGCCTACACGCGATTGCTGCTGGGCCAGCATGCACCGCTGCACACGCCGCAGCTCAGCACATCAACGGACGCGCCGTTGCTGGAAATCCGCGCATTGAATGCGAGTTATCCGGCGCGCGGTTGGCGGCAACCCGCGCGCACGGCATTGATCGATGTCAGCCTGGAATTGCGCCGTGGCGAAACGCTGGCGATCGTCGGCGAATCGGGTTCGGGAAAATCCACACTCGCGCGCTGCCTGCTCGGTTTGCAGCGTGCGCAAAGCGGCACGATTCATTTCGCCGGAAAATCGCTCGCACTGGATTCGCGCGCCGCATGGTTGCCGTTGCGGCGGCAACTGCAGATCGTGTTCCAGGACCCGTATGCCTCACTCGATCCAAGCATGCGCATCCGCGATGTGCTGCTCGAACCGCTGCAGATCCATACACTCGCAATCGGCCGCGACATGCGCGAATCGCGCGTGCGCGAATTGCTGGCATTGGTCGGACTCGATGACAGTGTATTAATACGTTATCCGCATCAATTGTCAGGCGGACAGAATCAGCGTATCGCGATTGCACGTGCGCTCGCCGTCGATCCGCAATATCTGATCTGCGACGAAGCCACCAGCGCGCTCGACGCCACGCATCAATTGCATATTCTGGCCTTGCTGCAGACGCTGCAAAAACAGCGTGGCCTTGGCCTGCTATTGATCACGCATGACCTGCGGCTGGTGCGCGCATGCGCTGATCGGGTCGGCGTTTTGTATCGTGGCGAACTCGTGGAGTTGGGTGATACGCAGGTCGTTTTGTCCGCGCCGCAGCAGGCGCATACACGCGCTTTGCTCGCGGCGATGCCCGCTGACGTTTTGCGTTGAGGCAATTGCACGCGCATCGTCTTTGTCGCTGCGCAGACCATTGAGCCCGCGCTAATATCGTCCTATGAAACACGTGCTTTTTATCTGCAGCCAAAATCGCTTGCGCAGCCCGACTGCGGAGCAGGTATTCGCCGATCATCCCGGAATAGAGTGTGCCTCCGCGGGCACCAATCACGGCGCCGACAATCCGCTGACGCCAGAGCTGGTCGACTGGGCGGACATCATCTTCGTCATGGAGAAGGTGCATCGAAGCCGACTCGTCTCCCGGTACAAACCGCGCCTCGCGAATACGCGCGTGATCTGTCTCGATATTCCCGACGACTACGATTACATGGATGCAAAACTGGTCAGCTTGCTGCGTGCCAAGGTGACGCGCTTTCTGCCTGCCGTACATTCGCAGCCCTGAAATTATTGCGCCTCGACCCAACCCGGCTCGCCGAGCAGACGCTGCTGTTTCACGCTGAGTGTCATCAGCCAGACGGCCTGCGTGCCGGTGTGTTGATTGGCGCGCCACGTCACGGGTGCAAGGCCCGGGCTTTCGACGCGATAGACGTGTTCGAGTGCGGCGATGAACGCCTTGCGCGTCACATCGCGGCCGAGTTGCGCGAGGATCGAGGTGATGATCGACAACGCTGCCTGTGCCGCATCGTGATTCCCTTGCGGCGCCGGCGGTATCGGCGCGGCAACGATCACGCGGTGTTCGAGTGCATCCGGGATGTTGTGCAAGTCGCAGTTCTGCGCCGCTGCCGATGTCATGAGCACAAGTGTGTGGCTGGCGACTTTTTCGATCGCGTTGCAATTCTCGGCGAGCAGAACCGATCGCGACGAGCTGCGGCGCGCGTAGGTTTCGAGTGCAGCAATCTGATCCTGCACGCTCGCCGTCAGAATAAAAATATTGGCAGCGGACACTGACTCTGCGGAATACGTCGCGATGGTCGGCATGCCGTCGCGTGCTGCTGCTGTGATGCTCGCGCTGCTGTCCGTCGCTGCATCGATGGTGAGGAAAGCATCGTCATTGCGTATGCGGCTGATCTCGATTCTGCGCCCATAAATCGCTGTATCGGCTACGCTGAGATTCTCTGCGCCAAGCACATTGATGCGAATGCTGTCGTCGCTGATTCCCGGTTGCGAGGCACTGCCGATGATGTCGAGATACGCCAGCAGGTCGCTCGCATCCTGCTGTGTCAAACGAAAATGCGGCATCGCGCTGTCGAGCGGATAACCGGCGCTGTCGAGTCCCATCGTGATCGCGCGCTTGAGCAAGCTCGGTGTATACGCCGGTCGCGAACGTGAGCCGACCGTGGCGCTGCGAGCGAGTGCGGCCGGCGTGATATCG
>JANXUW010000196.1 GCA_025351985.1 Pseudolysobacter sp. | reverse complement strand
GTCATCGATTCCTTTTATCGCGCACTTCGAATCAGACGCGACGCAGGCGGCGCCGAAAAAAAGCCGTCCGCGCAAGTCGCGAAAAAATTCCCTTCATCGATTTTTATTCAGAGTTTCTTGATGACCTCTTTTCGCTCGGTTTTATGTGGTTCGATTTTCGCCGTGCTTGGCGGTTGTGCAGGCCAGCCCGGCAACAATGCTTCGCGTCGTGTACCGGGGCGTCCTACGGTGGAAACCGCGGCGAGTTTGTACGCGCGGCTGGATGTCGACAGCAAAAACTTCAATGCCGCCACCGCATCGCCGCAAGCCGATCCTGCCGCTGCGCTGAAAGACGCGCAGGCCGCGCGCGACGATGTGCAAGATTCGGCCAAACGCTGCGCCGCCATCAAGGGCTGCGATGTGCAGCGATTCAGCGCGCTGGAACGCATGCCGGCACCCGAAAGCATGCTCGCCGCCAGCGATCAATCCACCACCACGCCCGAAGCCACCACCACGCAGGGCGAGAATTCTCCGGTATCCGAATCGCTGCCGGAAATCGGCCATTCGATCACGTTGTTGAAAGGCCGCGACTTGTCCGAAGTGATGACCTTGAACGGCCCGGTCAAGGTCGCGCTCGAAGAATGGTTGACCTCGCTGCGTCCCAACCTGATGGATACCTACGAGAACTACGAATACCTGCGTTACCAGATGTGGCCGGAGTATCAAAAAGCCGGTCTGCCGGAGGCGTTGCTGTTCGGCATCATGGCCAAGGAATCCGGTGGCCGCGTACACGCGTTGTCGCGCTCGGGCGCGGCGGGTCTGCTGCAGTTCATGCCGGCTACAGGGCAGCGTTTCGGACTCGGTGTGGTCGACGGTTTCGATCAGCGTTTTGATCCGGCGATGTCGGCACGCGCCAACGCGGCGTATCTCAACGAGCAACTCGCCGTGTTCAACAACAATCTGGAATTCGTCATCGCCGCGTACAACGGTGGCGAGGGGCGGGTAGGGCGCCTCGCGGCGAGCAAGCCCGACGCGAGTTTCTGGGATCCGAAAGTGTATTACGAGCTGCCGCCGGAAACGCGCGACTACGTGCCGGTGGTGTTGGCCGCGGCATGGCTGTTCCTGCATCCCGAACGCTACAACCTGCAGTTTCCGAAACTCGATACGCGGCCGGGCAAAATCAACCTGCAACACGCCACGTCGCTGGCTGAACTCGCCGTGTGTCTCGGCCAGGAAGGCAACCTGCACGACGGTTGGTTTCGCACGTTACGCAACATGAATCCGGCCTACGATTCGCGCACGGTGCTGCCTGCGAGCACGCCGATCAATGTGCCGCTGCAGCTCGTCGCGCTGTACGAAAAATCCTGCATGTCGGGCCTGTGGATGACACTCGCCAGCGATCTGCACAGTGCCGTGCTGAGCACGCCGGCGACCGCGCCTTCCGCAGTCACTGCATCGCGTGGCAGCACGGCGAAAGCGCCGGCGCGTGCGGCGCAAACGTCTTCGCAAACGTATGTCGTGCGTCGTGGCGAGACGCTCAGCGCGATCGCGCGCAAGCTCGGCTGTCGTGATGCGCGCACGCTCGCCGAAGCCAATCACATCAAGCCGAACGGCTACACCGATATTCGTGCGGGCAAGGTGTTGCAGGTGAGTGTTTGTACGCAATAACCGAGGCGGAATATCGGGAGTTCGCCGATGATTTTAGCCGTTGCGCATGCCGAGCCGCTGGCCTAATCGCACCGGCTGAGCGGCCTGAAGGCCTGGGTCCAGTATCACGTTGCCGGCAGGAAACAGCACGATCACGGTCGAGCCCATGTTGAAGCGCCCGAGTTCGATATCGCGTTCGAGCTGGATACCGCGGCCGTGATAATTTCGTGTAACGATGCGGTTGCTGTACGGTGGAATTTCGAGTCCGCGCCAGACCGTTTCGACGCTCGATACCAGCATCGCGCCGACCAGCACCACGGCGAACGGGCCGTGCTCGCTGTCGAAATGGCAGACCAGCCGCTCGTTGCGTGCGAACAGCCGCGGCACGGCTTCGACCGCAAATGGCGCGACGCTGAACAATCGTCCGGGTACGTGTACGGTCTCGACCAGCGTGCCGCTCAGCGGCATGTGCATGCGGTGGTAATCGCGCGGTGAAAGGTAAATCGTGGCGAAACTGCCATCGCGATAAACCGCGGCGCGTTCGGCGTCGGCCAGCAATTCGGCGGCGCTATAGTCCTGCCCCTTGGCCTGGAAAATCCGGCCTTCGCGGATCGGCCCGAGCTGGCTGATGCAGCCGTCCGCCGGCATCGCGACCGCCCTCGCATCGGGATCGATTGATCGCGCACCGGGTTTCAGCGCGCGCGTGAAAAACGCATTGCAGCTCGGGTAGGCGGTGCAATCCGGTTCGGCGGCTTCGCTCATGTCCACGGTGTAGCTTTTCACGATTTTCCGGATCAGCATGTTTTTCCACCAGCGCGCGCGCCAGCGAGTCGCCCAGTAAACCAAGCGCGACAACGCGCGATGTGGCAGAACATATTGCAAAAAAACAGATGGGCTCATCGTCGCTTACTCCGCCTTGAGCAAGGTTTGCAGGTCGGCCACGATGACCGGTGCCGACAGCGGCGGGCGAAACATGCCGGCGACTTGCGACTGCGGATTGACGATCACCACCGAGGCGCTGTGGTCGACCTCGACATTGCCCTTCGCATCCACACCGCGCGTGAACATCTGGCCGGTGCCGCGCGTGATACGCGTGAGCTCTTCGTCGCTACCGGTCGCCGCGATGAAATCTGAACTGAAGAACGCCACGTATTTGCTGAGTTGCTCGGGCGTATCGCGTTGCGGGTCGACCGAAATGAAATCGATCTGGATGCGACTGTTCAGACCGAGTTTGGTGAGTTCGCCCCAAGCCTGCTTGAACACGGCCAGTGTGGTCGGGCAGACATCCGGGCAACTCGTGTAGCCGAAAAAAATCAGCGTCCAGTGGCCGCGCCAGTCGGCTTTGGTCAGCGGTTTTCCGTTGGCTTGAGCGAGCGTGAAATCCGGAATTTCGCGTGGCTGCGGATACAACAATGCCGCCTGCAGCAGCGGCTGTTTCGGTGTGCTGAAATAGCGCTGTGCGACAAACAGGCCAAGGCCGCAGGCGAAGGCCGCGACGAGGATCAGCGTGATGGACGGGATGCGGGTGGGTGATGATTGGGTCATCCGCCGATTATAGCTTGCGCGCTCGATCGACCGGCGTTTTGCGCCGAGTTTCCTTATACTTGGTGCCTTTGACCGACCTTGGAAACACCGTGACCGACCAGCTTGCCAGCATCATCGACTTTATCCGCTACGGCGCGAGCCGCTTCGCGGCGGCGGGCCTGACCTTCGGCCACAACTACGACAACGCGCTGGATGAATCCACGCAGC